>JBBTZX010000076.1:0-4485 GCA_038061125.1 Patescibacteria group bacterium
CAGAAATCAAAGACCATGATCAAAACCGCTTTAATGGTCTGGGTGTCTTAACAGCCATAAAAAACATAGAAGATCAAATAAAACCTAACTTAATGGGAAAAGATTCATCGTCCCAGCAGGAAATAGATAGAATAATGATTGGTCTAGACGGAACGCAAAACAAATCCAGACTCGGCGCGAATGCAATGCTTTCCGTATCAATGGCTGTTGCCAAAGCATCCTCTGTAAGTTCTGTTCTTCCCCTTTTTCTTTATCTTAGGGAATTTATAAAAAAAGAGAGTTTAGGTCTTAAAATTCCAACTCCGATTTTTACTCTCATAACAGGCGGAGGAAATATGGGGAAAATGAATTTTGCCGAATTCTTAGTTGTACCTGCTTCGTCCAAGCCTTTTCAGGAATCATTGCAAGCCGGTACAACTATTTATAGCTCTCTTAAGGAAGTATTGGAATCTCATAACTTGTCTACTCTTGCCTCGGACATTGGAGCCTTTAGCCCCAATATCGCTTCCAATCGAGACGGTCTTACCCTTATCAAGGAAGCTGTTGATAAAACAACTCAAAAAATAGGATTCGATGTTTTTTTCGGGCTAAACTCTCGGGCGTCAACATTTTGGAATAATGGGAAATACCAGCTGAAAGACGCTTCTATGTCTTTTTCTTCTCACGATCTTACACTGTATTACCTAGAGCTGAAAAAAGAATTTGATTTGCTATATCTCGAAGACCCTTTCGTTCCTGATGACTGGGATGGTTGGGCGGATATAAATACCAACATATCAAATCAAGCTATCGTAGCCGGTTCGGATTTAATATCTACGAATCCCTATCGGCTCCAGATGGTCTTGGATAAAAAATCAGCTACCGCCATTGTCATAAAGCCGAAACAAATTGGGACTATTACCGAAGCTCTGGCTGTTTCGGAAATGGCAAGACACTCCGGGTTAAAACTTATTGTTTCCGGAAGAACAGGAGAAACCAATGATGATTTTATTGCTGACTTTGCTACGGCGATTTCTGCTGACTATATTAAACTTGGGGGGCTAGTAAGAGGAGAAAGAATAGCGAAGTATAATAGACTCTTGCAAATTGAAAGAAATATAAAATCTTTGTAATTTATGTCGCAACTTATTTTAGTTAGACACGGTGAATCTGAATGGAACCTTCGGGGCATCTGGACCGGTCTTACGGATATTGGACTTAGCGAAAAAGGGAAAGAACAGGCAAGGCTTGTTGGAGAAAAATTAAAAGATTTCCCTATTGATTTTGCTTTTACATCGATACTAATACGCGCAAAACAAACACTTAGCGAGATAAAAAGTGTCTTGGGAATAGATGTTCCTACTTTTGAAGATAAGGCTTTGAATGAACGCGATTATGGAATTTATACAGGCAAAAACAAATGGGAGATAAAAAAAGAAGTGGGAGATGAACGATTTCAAAATATTCGAAGAGGTTGGGATGTACCAATTGAAAACGGGGAAAGCTTAAAAGATGTTTATAATCGGGTAGTCCCCTATTTCCAAACTGAAATTTTACCAAAGCTGAAGGAAGAAAAAAATGTATTAATTGTAGCCCATGGCAACTCGTTGAGGGCATTGGTTAAATACCTTGACAATATAGCTGATGAAAATATTCAGAATTTAGAAATTCTTTTTGATCAAGTATATTTTTACGAAATTAATCCTTTAGGCAAAATAGTTTCTAGGAAGATTGTTAGCGTAGGGAATTAGCTTGCTAGGTTAAACAGTATTACGAACTCTCCTTTCGGGTTTACTTTTGAGAAATGTTCGATTGACGTTGAGATTTTTTCTCGGCGAATTTCTTCGTGAATTTTGGTTAGCTCACGAGCAATAACAATATCTATATCTCCAAATGTTACCTTTAATTCTTCAAGAGTTCTTATTATCTTATGAGGAGCTTCGAAAAAAATAATTGTTGATTTTATAAGCAAAGATGCGGCTTTTACATTTTCAAATAAAGATTTTCTATGTCCGGGTTTTCTCGGAGGATAACCAAGAAATAAAAATTTATCTGTTGGCAAACCCGATGAAACAAGGCTCGTGATTACAGCCGATGGGCCGGGAATCGATTCGACTTTTATTCCTTCTCTTACGCATTCCCTAATAAGCTTAAAACCGGGATCGGAAATTGTTGGTGTCCCAGCATCGGAAACCAAGGCAATATCTATCCCGTCTTTTAATGCGCTAATAATTTCCGGAATCCTCAATAATTCGTTCTGCTCATAATATGATATTAAACGGGGTTTTCTTTCCCCCTTAAAAATATTTTGCAGAAGCAATCCTGTTTTTCTGGTATCCTCACAGGCAATTATGTCTACCTTTCGTAAAACTTCAATTGCCCTAAGAGTTATATCTTGTAAATTACCTATCGGAGTCGCAACCAGAAAAAGAGTACCATTCATCATGCTATTATACCAAACCTATGTATTTATGCTATAATTTTTTAATGGAAATTATTAATTCTATTCTTCATATCGATGAATCTTTGGTAACCGTAATTAATTTATTCGGTCCTTTTACTTATATTATTTTATTTTTGATCGTATTTGCAGAAACCGGCTTTGTTGTCACGCCTTTTTTACCTGGAGATTCTCTTCTTTTTGCCGCAGGAACTCTTGCGGGAGGTAACTATTTGAATATTATAATCACATATTTTATGTTATTAATTGCTGCTATTTTAGGCGATACTGTTAATTATTGGGTTGGTCATCATTTAGGCGCACGCGTTTTTACCAAAGGGAATTCACGAATATTTAACAAAGCGTATCTTGAGAAAACAAATGAATTTTATAAGAAGCATGGCGGAAAAACAATTATACTTGCCCGTTTTGTTCCTATTGTGCGTACATTCGCGCCTTTCGTCGCCGGTGTAGGTAAGATGCATTACGGAACATTCTTGTCATATAATGTTGTTGGCGGATTTATTTGGGTGACAAGCTTAACGTTTGCCGGATATTTTTTCGGACAAATACCTCTTGTAAGAGAAAATTTTGAATACGCAGTAATAGGAATTGTTTTCATTTCTCTTTTTCCCATACTTATTGAATTGGTAAAGCATAAATACGCTTCCGGACATGTGAAAAAAATAGAGGAAAAAACTTCATATAAAGAGATTCAACAAACATTTAAAAAAGAGGGCTTAAACGACTAAAAATCTTAAAACTTCCTCACTAATCCGACGACTTTCCCCTGGATACTTAAAAAATTTGGATAAATAGGTTCCATTTGCGCATTTGCCGGTTTTAAAATAATTCTGCCGTTTTCGTTATAAAATCTTTTAAGAGTAGCCAGATTATTGTCTACAAGCGCAACTACAATGTCTCCGTTGGAAACTTGATTTGCTTTCTCTATAACCACATAGTCGCCTTCGAAAATTCCATCCTCTATCATTGAATTCCCCTTTACTTGCAATACGTAGGCTGTTCTTTTGCCCGATAATAAAGAGGCAGAAACATGAAATGAAGCGTTAGGATCGCTGTGCGGTTCCAGAGGACTACCTGCAGCTATATATCCCATCAAAGGCAGCTCTATAGACGCTGAACTTCCAAGCATGCTGAATGTAATTTTTTCATCTATTATTTTAAGCACCCTGGTGTTGCCATCAACTTTTTGGACATACCCTTTCTCAACAAGCGATCTTATAAGCGCATGGACCGTCGAGTTGCTTTTGTGCCCGGTTGCAGTTGCTATTTCAGCCAAAGTTGGAGAATAGCCGTATTGTCTTTGAAATTGGGCTAAAAATTCTATAACTTCTCTTTCTTTTTTATAAATTACTCCTGGCATGTATATTTTATACGAAAAATTCGAGTATTTTGTCAAGAGGTCAAAGTACATCACCTCGCAGATCCTCCTAAAGTCGCAGCATGAACCGCGCTACTGCCTGTCCGCCTTTGGCGGAAATAGTAGGTAAGGCGAATGCTAAGACTAGGAGGGTCAATATGACAAAGATATGCAAACGTATGATAAAATAGGTCACTATGCAATTTAAATTGGTTTCGGATTTTAAGCCAACAGGAGATCAGCCCCAGGCAATAAAAAAACTTGTTAACAATCTTGGCAAAAATATCAGGAATAATGTGCTTCTTGGGGTTACGGGCAGCGGAAAAACATTTACGATGGCAAATGTTATTCAAAAAATCCAAAGACCAACGCTGGTTATCTCTCACAATAAAACTCTGGCTGCACAGCTTTATCAGGAATTTAGAGACTTTTTTCCCAAAAATGCCGTATCTTATTTCGTTTCGTATTACGATTATTATCAGCCTGAAGCCTATGTCCCGCAAAGCGATACCTATATAGAAAAAGAGGCGGAAATTAACGAGGAAATTGACAAATTAAGACTTTCAGCGACAACTAACCTTCTGACGAGAAAAGACGTGATCGTTGTGGCATCGGTTTCTTGTATCTATAATTTAGGTTCCCCTGTTTAATATTGAAAATTTGTTCTTGAATTGAAATCCGGAAT
>JBBTZX010000077.1:0-2679 GCA_038061125.1 Patescibacteria group bacterium
AAAACTCAGCCAGTGTAAATGCTGTAAGAGAAGCAAAAGCTATACGAGCAGAAGTTCCAAAAATAATATCGTACGAACTTTCAGAACCAGAAAATCGCCTGGAAGGAGGCAGGCTTGTTGCAAAAAGAGAAAAAACCAAAATCAGCCCGATGACAAAAAGTCCCGATCTTATTATACTTCTTGTTCGCTCTTTCCCATATACCTCCGTTATCATGTCATTGATAGTAAAAATAAGAGGAAGCACAAATATCGCAACGCTTGCATTAAGCTGATATCCCAAAATATTAGCTAAAGGAAATGTTTTACCACCCATCAATTCCGCAACAGCTATGCAAAAAATATAAACCGATATCAATAAATCTAATTTTTCTATTTTAAACATAAAATTATTTATACTCCATTACTTTATACAAAACAATTCCCAAACTTACCATAACGTTTAAGCTTTTATTGACTCCCCACATCGGGATCTCGACGATTTGGTCGCAGATATCCAGAGTTTTTTGTTTATCTGGCGATTCCATCAAAAATAAATTTTTTAATTAATGATTGGTAAGGAATATCCATCTTATGAGCTTCAATCTTTACTCTGTCAATCATGTTTACTGGCAAACGCAGGGTAATTGGCTTAGATGTTAGCTTAAGATTGGGAAATTGGATTCCTCTTTTTGCTTTTGACCAATCTACATATTCTGTTGAATCATGAGTCTGCCAAAAATCCCGCTCTTCTTTTTCGGAATTAAAATGCGGAATAGTTTTAAATTGTTTGTTCATATTTCCTCCTTTCTTTTTGATTCGCAGCTCTTGCTGAAATTATTCTTATTTTATCTCTTCTAATAGTAAATGCTAAAAATAATATTCTTCCTTCAATAACCTTCCCTACAGCCTCAAATCTTTTTTCTTGCTTTGAATGTTCAGCATCCTCCAATATTAATATATCCTTATCAAGAAATAATTCTTCAGCTTCATTTGGTAAGACTCCATGTTTTTTATGACTTTTTTCAATATTGCCCTTGTCCCACTCAAACCCAACAATCTTTTTTAAATCAAGCATTGTACATATACTATATGTACAGGTTAAGATTGTCAAGAGGTAAAAAAATTATGGAATTTAATGTGGAAAATTACCCATGGCTTGATATAAAACTATTCCTAAGCTTACCACCACGTTTAAAGATTTATTGACTCCCCACATCGGGATCTCGACGATTTGATCACAGATGTCCTTCGTTCTTAAAATAGATATGAAATTATTTCAGCCTAGCTTCCGCTTTAATTGATTAACAAGCTTATTGTCTATGATTAAATCTCTTTTTATATTCACATTTTTTGCTTTATCCAAAGTCTCAATGTCAGACTCTTTAAAATCTTTTGGCAATTCCAAAACTGCAGACGTACAAAAAGTATCTATATCCTTATTGGCCCCAATTATTTTCCTAAGTACATCTTCTGGAAAATTTGCAATAACAAATCTACAAAACTCCACTCCTGCCCCAAGAAAATCTTCTATTCCTGAATGTGAAGCTCCCATATTAAATCCTATTTTTGCTTTCACTCCCATTCCCTTATGAAACTCTTCGGCAATCGTAAGCATTTTATCTGCGATTACAACGTTTCTAAAGAAGACAAGCAAGTTCTCTGGATGAAAATTTGACTGGAACCCATCCAGCCTTGTCAAAATACGCCCAACAGATGCCCCATTGTATTCCGGAACTAAAACCACAGACATCTGAGAAGCAAACGGCAAAGTGGCCCAAGTTATACCTAAAGCAGCTGCTCCTTTTAGAAAATTCTTTCTGGTTGTTTCGGAAGCCGAAGGTGTTTTATCTTTTTTCCTATCTTCTATTTGCTTATTCCTCTCATATAGAAACCCTCCTACTGCGGCACTTAGACCTACTATTGCTTCTGCTGTTACGATTTTTTGGTAATTAGCTACCTTATTAGAACTATCTTGAGAAGTATTAATATCTCCCAATATGATTTTTGATCCGTTTCTTGCTAATCTACTTAATGCTCCCTCCTGAAACCCCCTTATCCTTATTGAATTTATCCCTTCTCCTGTAGTAGCTGCATTTTGCATCATCCGTAAAACTTCGCTAGAAGGTAATTCGTATGGAATTTTAGGATCATACCAATTATCTTCCCTAAACCAAAAGTCAAGATCTCCTGGAATCTCATTTTCTTTAATGCCAATCTCATGTCGTTCGTAAAATGGGAGAAAGATTGCATGTTCTGTTTCTATACCCTTAGAACCAATATTCATTTCTTTTTTCAAGGTTAAAGCTCCCCCAACCACCAAAGCTGTTCCCCCGATAAGCTTCAAAGCTTCTCTTCTTGAAATTTTTTTGCTGGACGGGGACTTTCCTTCTAATTTTATTTCTCTTTGATCTTCCACGATTTCTATTCTACTATATCTCCCATTGCTTTGTAGAGGACGATTCCCAACGATACCATCACGTTTAGGCTTTTATTTACTCCCCACATCGGGATTTCGACGATTTGATCAGACATTGCCAGAACTTCTTTGGAAACACCGTGCGTTTCGTGTCCGACTATCAAGGCTATAGGAAATGTATAATCCGCTTTATCGTAATCAATACTTTTAGAACTTTGTTCTATCGCAATAATTTTGAGACTCGGAACTTTTTCGCGAAGTTTCGTGAGCGCTGTTTTCGCGTC
>JBBTZX010000077.1:2689-26563 GCA_038061125.1 Patescibacteria group bacterium
CATTCTGTTGTATTTATAGAGGCCTTTTTTATTCTCGTGTGGGGCGGAGTCTCGGTTTCCCCACAAAGCAAAATCCGCTTGGCTGCCACTGCATCTGCCAGCCTAAAAATTGCACCGACATTGTAAGTATCCAAAACATTGTCTAGGATAATATAGATCGGATTTTTCTTAATTTTCTTAAGCTGCTTTTCCGAAGGAATTGTAGTCCTTAACTCCTTGGCTTTTAGTTTCAACATGGGGCTATTATACAATAATTCGTTATTGAGGTTTAGTCTTTGCCGCTTTTGCCGCTGTTTGATTCTCCGCCGGACGATGATTTTCCGGAATCCTCGCCGGATGATTTACCCGAATTAGAATTAGACGATCCGAAATTGTTCGATCCTTGAGATGAATTTCCCTGCGATCCGCTTTGAATTTGAGTAACGTTTCTTACTGCTTGCCGGAAACCGATAGCCGCTTCCTGAGCTTTCTTAATCGCTTCTTTTGCCTGTTCTGAAACTTTTCCCTGCACTTCCAAAAGCTTTCCTTGTTTTTTCTGTTCTGCCTCCAGCAATTTTTCTTCTACTTTCTTCAACGCTTCATTTTTTTCTTCTATGGCTTTTTTAATCGCTTTTTCCCGAGCATTAAGAGAATTTTTCGACGCCTCACCTGCTTCCTTGTTCAATTCATCAAGATCGCGCTGAAGTTCACGGGCAGAATCAGACGCCTCATCCACTTTCCTCTCCGCTTTTCTTCTTAAATCACTTTTTATTTCATTTTTAAGCTCAAGCTCGGGTAATGAATCTTCTACTTCAACCTTTGCTTTCAAAAGAGATTCTTGAGCCGAAGTAACTTGCGATTTTACTTCTCCTGTTGCCTGGTTTTCCAAAAGATCCAAAGTTTCCTGTTTTGCTTTTATATCATCATTTATTGTCTTTGCAAGAACGTCAACGTTTCTCCCTGTTAGTTTCGCCTGACTAACTTGCGCTGATGCGTTTTTCAAATTAGATGCGACTCCGTCCAGAGCGACTTTTGCTGCATTTAGATTATTTTTGGCCAGCATAAATCTAAGCTCCGCTATTCTTTCTCCTGCAATATCTTTATATATTTTTGCTCTGGTTTCAGGGGTAAATGCGAGAAGTAAACGAAAATCTTGTTTGAGCCGATCTAGGAAAAATAACGGGCTGTCCGGCAAAATTAAACCCGGACCTTCGGTGGTTGGAGGAATTGAAAGATCAGCGCTTGTGGTTGAATCCCCAAGAACTTGCGCCTGATGATTAGCGTAAGCTTTCCCAACAGAAACTAAAATAAGTAAAGATGTGAAAGCAAGGGACAGGAAGACATAAAGTCTTTTGCTCATATATTTATTGTTCAACACTTCTACGGTATTGTCAAGGGGTAAACTTAAATGATACTATATAGGTTATGGCCGTTCGACAAAACTCAGGTCATGGTGAGGTAATCGAACCATGACTGCGACAGGACATGCAATTATAGGAACCATTATCGCTGCGAAAATTGGAAATCCGGCGCTTGCCATTCCAATAGCAATTGCCTCCCATATTGTTGCCGATGCCCTACCTCATTGGGACACTGCGACAAATATTGCGAAGAAGGGAAAAAGAAGGGTTATTATAGAATCATTTTTCGATCTTATCTTGGGATTTGCACTTTCGTATTTGATAATTATTTTTCTTTTTCCAAAAACCAATCTTTCTTATGCTTTTATTATGATTTTAGTTTCTCAAGGCCTTGATTGGCTGATGGTTCCCTATCGCTTATTTGATATTAATTTCCCGCTGTTTAGGTGGACATACAAGTTTCAAAAGCTTTTCGACAATAGTCTTGACGCTCCTTGGGGCATAGTAACTCAAATTATTTTGCTTCTAATGCTAGTGGCTACGATGAAGGTTTTTTAATATCTTCAACCTTCCAAGCGGCGAAATCGCAGGATGGGTAATTGGAGCAGCCGTAGAAACGGCGGCCTCTTTTGGTTCTTTTGATCACAATTTGTTTTCCATCTTTCGGACAGAGTAAGTCTGTTGTTTCAACAAAAGATTTGGTAAATTTACATTTAGGAAATTCCGAACAGGAGATAAATTTACCAAATCTTCCAACTCGGATTACTAATGGCGATCCGCACTCTGGACATTTTTCATTGGTTTCCTCAACTGCAATTTTTACTCTATCCGCATCTTTTACTTCTTCCAATTTCTTCTCAAACGGCGTATAAAAATCTCTAATTATCGGCACCCATTTTTTTTCTCCTTTGGCAATCTCATCCAAACCTTCCTCCATCATTGCCGTGAAAGGAATATCATCAATTTCGGAAAAGTTCTTCACCAAAAAATCATTAACTGCAATCCCGACATTGGTCGGAGTAAATCTCCCCTCAATTCTTTCGATATAACGACGGGTTTCTATCGTGGAAACTATTGTCGCATAAGTGGACGGTCTCCCAATCCCCTTTTCTTCCAATGTTTTTATCAAAGACGCGTCATTGTAGCGCGGCGGAGGCAAGGTTTCATGCTCTGCTGTTTGCGACGAAACAAAATCAAGTTTTTCATTAGCAACAAATTTAGGCAAGATATTATCGTTTAATGCTTGTGCATGAACTTTGAGAAACCCATCAAACACCAAAACCGACCCATTGGCTTTCAACCTATAACCACCAACTTCTAACTTCTGACTGCTAACTTCCAACTTCTCCGTGTTAGCTGTTAACTGTTGTTTGTTAGTTGTTACAATTACGGTTGTGGATTCTATTATTGCATCTGCCATCTGACAAGCAATTGCCCTCTTCCAAATTAACTCATATAATCTCCATCCGTCATTCCCCGTGATACTTAATACTTTATCCTTAATCATTAATCCTTGGCCAACCGTAGTTGGCCTTATTGCTTCGTGTGCTTCTTGGGCAAGTTTTTGTTTTGTTTTATAAAATCGCGGACTTTCCGGTAAATATTTGTCGCCGTATTCCTCTTTTATAAAATTTCTCATCCCCACAACCGAAGCAACAGATAGATTGAAAGAGTCGGTTCTATGATAGGTAATAAATCCTTCCTCGTATAATTTCTGCGCCAGCCCCATGGTTCTTTTTCCGGAGAAGCCGAACCTGCGGCTTGCTTCCTGCTGAAGAGTTGAGGTGGTAAACGGAGGCAACGGACTTCGTTTCGTTTCTTTTTGTAAAATATCGCAAACTTGAAATTGCTGTTTCTCCAGATCATTTTTTATTTCCTTTGCCTTCGCCTCTTCTGTAATCGAAGTTTTCGTAACCGAATATTCCCCATCGTAAAGATTAAAAGTCTTTTGCGCTTCAATCTTCACCCCATTAATTTCAATTAATTCAAATTCCGTAGAATTAACTTCTGACTTCTGACCACTAACTTCTAACTTTTTATTATTAGTTAGTTGTTTTTCGTTAGTTGTTAGCGGTTGTGACAGCAAAGCTGACACTGTCCAATACTTCTCTTTTCCAAATTTCCCAATCTCTCTTTCTCTCTCCACAATCAATCTCAACGCCACGCTTTGAACTCTTCCTGCGGACAATCCCCTTCTAACTTTCCGCCAAAGAAGAGGAGAAAGCTTGTAACCAACCAGCCTATCCAAAACCCTTCTTGCTGTCTGGGCATCAACTAAATTAACATCAATATCCCTCGGATTTTTAAAAGCCTCGTCAATTGCTTCTTTGGTAATTTCATGAAAAACAATTCTTTTTATTTGCTTATTTTTAGTATTTGAAATTGGTAGTATTTCGCGTATATGATACGCGATGGCTTCTCCTTCCCTATCGGGATCTGTAGCCAATATAATAGTATCCGCGGTTTTGGCAGCAGTTTTTAGTTCTGCTATAATTTTTTGTTTATCTGCAACCAGTTCATATTGAGGCTCAAAATTATGCTCAAAATCTATGCCGATTTTGCTTTTGGGCAAATCCATAATATGCCCCATTGAAGCTATAATCTCAAAATCCTTCCCCAAAAACTTTCCAATCGTCCTCGCTTTTGTTGGTGACTCAACAATAACCAAACTTTTCATAGGTCTTATTGTGAAGAGATTATACAGCACCTGTCAAGAGGAAAATTTAGGAATCAGCAAATTTCTTAAAAAAGTTTACCATAGTTTTATAGAAGATTAACAAATCTAACCCAAGACTTGCTTTTCTTGCGTATAGCATATCGTAATGATGTCTTTTTGAATCTTTTTTAGGATTTTTATTAAATACCGCATTTAATCCCATTGCGCCAGGTTTGCCTTCAAAGTAACTACGTTCCCATTCCCTATATGTTAGCGGCCGAATCTTCTGAAGATGCTCGAAAATATACCTTGGCGCTACGCGAATACCGACAAGCGACATTTTCCCTGCCATTATGTGATACAACTGGGGTAATTCATTAAGGTCATACTTTTGCATAATCCGACCAACTTTTGTGTTTCGCGGATCATCTTCTGCTTTTATTGTTGCTGCGTAAACAATATTCTCAGCAGAACTGCTATTATTCCTACGCATTGCCTTCAATTTTTTTATAGCAAACACATTACCGCTTCCATCAACTCTTTCTTGAGAGTAAAAAGGGTTTTCGCCATCTTCAACTTTTCTCGCAATTGCAAAACCCGCAACAATAGGTATCCCTGCCACCACTAAGGGGAGAGATAATGCAATATCCGCAGTACGTTTCAATGAACTTCTTAGATATTCAGATCCCTTTTGAGGAAAAACTTTTCTTAAACCGTGTGCTAAAAAAGTATTTTCTGAACGAAAATATCTCTCTATATCCCTTCTTCTTTCAGCCATGAAAGACATTCTACAACAGACTATCCTAGTATAGCAAGGCTAGATAGAAAACATTCCTCCATCCAAACTCTTTATTAAGCCTTTTATTTCCATCATTGATAAAAGGCTGCCGAGTTTTGAAGAAGAAAATTTTGATCGTTTAACGATTTCATCAAAATGCACCGCCTCATTCTCCAGAAGTTTTAAAATTACATTTTCTTCTTCCGTATCCCCCTTCTTAATTCTTAATTCTTGATTCTTGATTCCAGATCCATTAGGAGTCCCCAGCTCATTTATAACATCCTGTGCCGTTGTCACTAGTTTGGCGCCTTTCCGAATTAGGCCGTACGGTCCCTTCGACATACTTGAAGTAATCGGTCCGGGAACTGCGAAAATTTTTCTGTTAAATTTTCTGGCAAATTCCGCTGTAATTAAACTGCCGCTATCCTCTGCTCCTTCAGTTACCAAAACACCAAGAGAAAGTCCGGCAATAATCCTATTTCTTGCAGGAAACGAGCCTCTGGACGGCGGTTCTCCCAATGGCAATTCGGAAATTATAGCTCCCTGCCCCTGCAAAATTCTGTCATACAATTTTCTATTTTCAAAAGGAGTACAGCAGTCAACTCCGCATCCTAGTACGGCAATTGTCTTGCCCCCATTTTCTAAAGCAGTCATATGCGAAATCGCGTCAACCCCAAGCGCTAAGCCTGAAACAATCGTAAATCCGTTCAAAACCAAATCCGTTGTTAATAATTTTGTTACTTCCCTGCCGTATTGAGTAGTCCTTCGGGCGCCTACGACCGCGACCGAAGGCCCTGAGGAGCGAAGCGACGAAGGGCTCCCCCTTCCATAAAGGACAAAAGGCGGATTATTTATTTTCAGCAAATCTTGAGGATAATCCTTATCTGTTAAGATCAAAAACCAAACATTTTTATTTTTGAGTTTTTTTGAATATTCCGCAATCGAAAACTTATTGCGGAAATCTTCAAATTTTTCCGTTAGTTTTTCTCCCAACAGCTTCGCAAGGCGAGGCCTTGCAAGGCTAGAAGCATTCCAAGCATTTTTTGCAGTTTTAAACTCTTCCAAAAGTTTTTTAAATTTCGCCGGTCCAATTCCCGGAAAAACCGAAAAAGGCAACCAGTATAACTTCTCGCTCATAACTACTAACAACTAATTATTTACTGCTAACTTTTTAAGAATTTAGAAAAACCACCAAGTTGTTTCGATAACGATTCATGGCAATTTTGAAAGTAAGTTAACTTTTCTTTTGAAAGGAGTTTTTGATCAAACGCTATTTCTAAGCTTGCAACCATTTCATCCACAGACCCTAAAGATATTGCAATATATCTATTGAAATCCTTATCTGATTGCTTGGAAGAACCCTCTGCGATATTAAGAACTATTGACAAAGAGCTCCTCTTCATCTGATCAGCCAAATACCAATAATTTCTCGGGAACGTATTAACCAATACCACAATTTCTTTATGGAGAAGCTTAGCGTCTTGATAAACTTTAAAATTTCTAAACCTAAAACTCATAATTTTAGCTTATCACAGTTACTAGTTAGAAGTTAGCTGTTAGAAGTTGACTTATCTTCCAAACCACTCTTCCAAAATTTTTTTGGCGATTGGGGCGGCGATGTTGGATCCTTCCCCTGAACTTTCCGATAAAACAGTAACTATAATTTGCGGATTCTCCGCAGGTGCAAAAAGAGTTATCCAAGCATGCGGCATAGTATCGCTTGCTCCATGCTGCGCTGTTCCTGTTTTGCAAGCAACAGTTAACAATTTACCTTTAACCTTTAACTCAAAAAGCGGCCAGGCAACTCCTCCGGGGCTGCAAGTTTCAATCATCCCCTGTTTTATCAAAGAAATAGTCTTCTCCGATAAAAATTTTCCATTTATCCCGCCTTGCGGCGAGGCAAGCATTTTCCATTTATCATTTTTAAATAAATATGGTTTATAGAGTATTCCCTCATTGGCAATTGCCTGCGTCCACATATTTACTTGAAGTGGTGTAACCAAGAGGTATCCTTGTCCGATTCCATAATGATAGGTGTCTCCCAAATACCACCCTTCGCCAATTGCCTTCTCCTTCCATGAAGGCGTAGGAACTGTACCGCTTTCTTCAGGAGATATATCTATGCCAAGTTTTTGCCCAAGTCCGAATTTCATTGCCATTTCCGAAAGCTTATCAACGCCGACTTTCTCCGCAAGTTTATAGAAAAATATGTCGTTTGAACGCTGCAGCCCTTTCACCACATTTACCTGTCCGTCTGTTTTCCCATATTGGGTAAAATACCAGTTGGAAAAAGAAAAATTCCCCAGCCAAACAGTACCAGTATCAGTAATTTCGAAATTTTCATCGATAATTTTGTCTTCAAGACCTGCTGCCGCGGTAATTAACTTGAAAGTAGAACCGGGCGGATAAACTTCGGAAATTGCCCGGTCAATAAGCGGCTGGTTTTCCGAATCCGTCAAAATTTGGTCAATACTGCTATAAATTCCGGATCCCGATGCGATTTGGTAATCCTTGCCGAAAGTAAACAGATTGGGATCAAAAGAAGGTTTGGAAACAAGCGCTAGAATTTCTCCATTAGGGCTAGAAACTATAGCAGCGCCTTTCTTGACATCCTTCATTGCAGCAAACACGGCTTTCTGAAGATTAAGATCCAAGGCAAGGGTGATATTTTCTCCGGGGATTGGATCTGTTTGTCCAAGCGTTCGCACGGCATTCCCTAAGCTATCCACTTCAACTAATTGTTTTCCGTCAATTCCTTTAAGTTTACCTTCATAAGATTTTTCAATTCCCATCTTGCCTATCAAATCTCCTCCCCGATAGGCTGCGAATTCATTACTTCGCAATTCCTCTTTGGAAATCTGCCCGATATATCCAATTACATGAGCGAAAGTATCCTTGTACGGATATGACCGCAAAGAATCTACTTCAAGGTCTTTCTTCCCCTTTGCCAAAAGATTTAGGGCTTCTTCCTGCTCCAAAAGTCTTGTCTTACCGTTAACTTCTTCCCTAAATCCCGGAACATTAAAAACCAAAGAGTTCCCGTTTCTGTCAAAAATAATCCCTCTTGGCGCATGAATAACCACAGTTTTTATCCTGTTATTGTCCGAAAGGTGCCTATAATAAGTGCCAAAACTTATTTGAAGAAAAAAAAGTCTTACGATAAGTATGCCAATTGCCAGAAATAATATGGATGGAAGAAGAAAACTGCGTATCGCGTAATTTTTTCCGTAAGAATGAGTTCTTTTGCTTAATTTTTCTGTTCTTATGTTTTCCGGGAAAGCAGCGCCTACTTTTATCATACTTTTTTATGCTGAAGATTTTTGCAAAGAGCAAACAGCAAAACCGCGATTATCGAGCTTACAATTGCCTGCTGAAAGATATAATTATAGCCAAAAATTACAAGATACAAGGCGCTTCCGACAAAAGATACTATCAAAACGAAAGGCAAAGTATAAATCTCAAATTTATTTTCGTATAAGAATATTAGAAATATAAAAGCTGCCAAAAATAGAGATGTTGCGCCAAGAAACCTAAATAGCATTAAATCCAAAATAATACCTCCGAAAAATGCCAGAAAGAAAATCCAGGTTTTTCTCTCAAAAGCCAAAAAGATAAGTAGAACCAAAACAATAGGCCAGCTTGCTACGAACAAAGAAAGAATTACAATTAAGAAAGTAAGCGCTAGAAAAAACTTCATTTATTTAATTCCTGTAACTATAAAAACCGTAGAAAGACTGGAAAAGTTTAATAGACTTTTCACTTCTGCTCTTTGGAAAACAGCGCTTGGATTTTTGTCTATCGATATTATTTCCCCAACAACAAGATCCGAAGGTACGCCCGCGCCGTCTATATTTTGATTTGGCATCGTCATTACGATATCATCTTTGGAAAGAGCATCCGACAGCAAAACATTATCTAAAATCATTAAGTCGCCTAAGCCTTTAATAAGCCCCAAACCTCCCTTTTCGGTTCTGGCTGTAAAAGAAGAAGAATTATTCACAACATCAACTCTGGATAGATAGACAGTCACTTTTGTAACTTTTCCAACCAGATTATTTTTAAAAACAACTGCATCTCCAACTTTAATCCCATCGGTTTCTCCTTTATCCAAAATTAAAGATGAAGGATTTGAAATATTGGGGATGAAATTGAGCATTCCCAAAACTTTAGCCGGCAAAAGTATGTAGCTTTTGGGTTTTGCGGTTTGGAATTGATCCAGCAAAGCTTGATTTTCTCTTTCCAATCTTTGCCTGTCAATTATTTTTGATGCCAAAAGCAGATTCTCTTCCTGAAGTTTTTTTATTGTTTCGTTTTGCGAAATTAAGGGAAGGTTTTGAAAAATACCAGATGCGCTTCCTCCTATTGAATAAGAAATTCTTTGCAAAAACCCTTCTATCCCGCGTGTTTTCCCCAAAAAAGACAGCCCCAAAATTCCAGCCGAAACAATAAAAACAAGAAGAAAAACAGGTAAAAAATTTTCTTTCCTCTGCATAAAGTAATTGTAGTAGTTCTGCTTCTATCTTACAAGCCTAAATTTATCTTAGAAAAGGAAGCTTTATGGGAGAATTTGGACTTTTATTAATTCTTATAACAGGATGCCATCCACAAAAAGCATACGATGCGCTAATACCTTTCATACTTAAATGCTCCACCCATTGTTCTAAAATTTTATTATATCGAACTTCGACAAGGATCATACCATTATCGGAAGTTACAAAGTTCCACATCTTACTTATCATAATAGCGTAAAATCTTAGAGTATTGGGGACGTACAGCAAACCAAGACCAGCCCTCTCCATTACCAAATCAGCCTTTTTACCTTTTAATTCAACACCTATTGTGTCCCATGTAGATGATCTGGTAATATCACCTGCTATCTGATGTATCCCTAAATTGGTGTCTGCTTTTTTTCTTCTTACTGATCTTAAATCACTTAGAGAAACAGCAACGCCAAGCTTATTTTCTTGTTTTAGGTCTTTAAATAAACTTCTCAAAGTATCGGCTGGCGCCATAAGATCCAAAACTACAGGGGATGGTTTTTGAGAAACAAAAGATTTTATACTTGCATATGGAAGGAGAACTTTGAATACGTCTTCGTAGTCTTCTATAGGAGAACCGTAATATGTCCATTGAGTACCATCACCAGACTTATTCTCTCTTCTGTGTACTCTAATTCTATGTGTTAAAGCCTCTCCCCCCAAATCTTCTATCATAGATTATAATTTATCTTAAGGAGATGAATTGTAACAGAAGCTAAATTTTAAATCAAACCTATCTTAGTCCCCCGACGACTTTTATCATCCTTCACTCTTTTTAGGCGAGAAAACAAAAAACTAGTACACTTGATTATGAGTTCCAACATCATGGAGTAAAATACCGCTACCAACTTGTTCATATACAACTCTTATGTCACCGGTTATTGAAAACGCCCTATATTTTGATTTATTTCCTTTCAAATTATGGTCTTTTAAAATAGAATTGCTCTTATCTTCAATAAAAAGCTTTAATCGTTCCTTGAATTTCCCATCTAATGAGGAATTAGGCAAAATACGTTTCCTGTAGGATTTTAAAAAGTTTTTATGATAACTAATGTTCATGGAGCACAAACATCAAATCATCAACGTTTTTTGCAGTATAGACATTCTTTCCTTTTCGAAAATCTTCCGAATTTTTCTCATACTTTTTTATAGCCCATTGGGACAATTGTATTGATTCCTCATCATGAAAAGTGATTCCAATGGTTCCTTGCGCTAATTTTTTTAGGAAAATTCTTACTGCCTCCTGCAATGAAGAAAATCCTTGAGATAATGCTTGTTTTTCAGCATCTCTCCTAAGGACGCCGTTTACAGGAACCTGTAAAATAGTTCTATTCATAATACAATTATATTGTTTTTGTAATAAATGTCAAGACCTATTTCAGTCCTCCGACGACTTTGACGCGTTGCAGTAAGGAGTCGTTTTCCAGAACTTTTCCAATTCCCCGAATTACAGAAGTTAACGGATCATTGGCTATGATAACCGGAATGCGTGTTCTTTCGACAATCAAGTGATCTATTCCCGCCAGAAGCGCTCCTCCGCCTGTTAATAATATTCCGTGTTCCAAAATATCGCTCGTTAATTCCGGAGGTGCTTCCTGCAAAGTATCTGCAATCGCCTCTATTATTTCTGAAAAAATAGGCGCCAACGCCTCTCTGACTTCTACTTCTGTAAGCCTCAAACTTTTTGGCAATCCTGTTTCTATATCTCTGCCTCTGACAACTGCCATTCTGTTTCTAGGACTTGCCTTTTCTTCTTTCACCTCTAAATCTTCTGCATTGACAGGAATAGATTTTTGATTTTTGATTTTTGATTTTTGATTTTCAAAAGCGCTCCCTATTGCAATCTTCAAATCCTCTGCTGTTCTTTCCCCCAAAACCAAACCATGCCTTAATCTCACGTAATGAATTATCGCGCTATCCATATCATCTCCTGCGATTTTAAGCGTTTTACTTACCACAATTCCGCCCAAAGAAATAATTGCGATTTCCGTTGTTCCTCCGCCGATATCCACAACCATTACTCCTTTTGATTGAAAAACCGAAACATTTTCTCCGATTGCCGCTGCCATTGGTTCTTCTATGAGAAATGCCTCTCTTGCTCCGGCAGAAAGCGCTGCTTCCCAAACTGCACGGCGCTCGACCTCCGTAACAGAAGACGGAATGGCGATCACAACTTTTGGCCTTGACCAAGCTACGGGAAGAACATTCCCAAATTCATGAACTCTTTGAATATAATAGGAGATCATCGCTGTTGTTGCGTCAAAATCCGAGATGACTCCGCCCCTTAAAGGTCTTACCGTTATTATTGATGCGGGAGTTTTGCCAACCATTTTTTTGGCTTCGGTGCCAATGGCAATAACTTTCTTGGTTTTTTTGTGCATTGCCACAACCGATGGCTCTCTTATCACAATCCCCTTCCCTTTCACCCAAACAAGACTATTCGCAGTCCCAAGATCAATACCAATGTCGTGAGAAAATAAACTAAATAACTTATCTAACATAGCAACTAGACGATAGATGATGGAGGGTAGAAAATAGTATTTTGAAGTTAGAAGCTCGAGGGTATATTTTCTATCTTCCATATTCAAGCTTCAAAAATCTACCATCTACGGTCTACCTTCTACCGTCAAATATCAATAATGTCATCATAGCACCTTGCCCAAAGTTTTCCAATATGCTACATTAAAATAATTCCGATTACATAATGGTAATTCTTAAGCTTTGCAATAAAATAATTGAGTATTCTTTCTACGCCATATTCCTGCTGGTTCCTCTTGCATTTACCAGCGTTACCTCGGAACTTTTTGAATTCAACAAAATGTGGCTTACTTTCATATTAACTATTCTCATTCTAGCCTCTTGGGCTACGAAAATGATTATTCAAAAACGAATCGCAATACAAAACACTCCCTTGGATATACCCATTCTTCTATTTCTTCTTTCGCAAATTATCTCAACTATTTTTTCCCTTGACAGCCATACTTCTTTGTGGGGATATTATTCAAGATTTAACGGCGGCCTTCTATCTATAGTGTCTTACATATTTCTGTATTATGCCTTTTTAAGTAACTCTCCCTCATTAGCTAAAGTCCAAAGACTAATGACCATAAGCTTAATAAGCGGGGTTATCGTTGCTTTGTGGGGACTTCCTTCTCATTTTGGCTTCGATCCGACTTGTCTTATTTTCAGAGGAAATTTCGATGTTTCCTGCTGGACTAATGATTTCCAGCCAAAAATCAGAATTTTTTCAACTCTGGGACAACCCAACTGGATGGCAGCTTATTTGGCAATTTTAATACCGATAACTTTGGCTCTCGCAATTAAAAAATCCAAATGGTTTCTGGCAATTTTTGCTTTGTTTTTCCTTGACCTTTTATATACACGCTCGCAGTCCGGATTTTTAGGACTTATAGGAGGGCTTTTGGCATTTGTGGCTTTATATTTCCTAACAGAAAAAGGCGCAAAAAAGATATCGTTAAAACTTTTACTTCCAAGTGCAATTATTTTTTTAATTATAGTATTTTTTGTCGATACGCCTATCGGACAGCTTAATTTCTTAACTTTCTCTAGTATTCAAAGCAGAATTTCATCTTCCAATACCAAACAAGTGCAAAAACCAGCTCCGCTACCTTCTGGACCATCTTTGGAAAATAACATTACCGGTTCAGAGGAAATCCGCTCTATTGTCTGGAGAGGAGCTTTGGATATTTGGCAACACAATCCCATATTCGGAACAGGAGTTGAAACTTTTGCTTTCGCGTACTACCAATACCGTCCGGCCGCGCACAATCTGACTTCCGAATGGAATTTTCTCTACAACAAAGCGCATAACGAATACCTAAACTACTTATCGACAACCGGACTATTTGGATTGAGTACATACTTCATAATGATGGCAATGTTTTTATGGATTACTCTCACAAAAATCACTAATTCATTTGCGAAATTCGCGAAACAATTCGCGAGTATTCGTGAGAAACAAGAATTGAAATCTCCACAAAATAATTTACTTACACTAGCTCTTGTAGGTGGATATATTGCTATACTAGTAACTAATTTTTTTGGATTTTCCGTTGTAATTACCAATGTTTACTTGTTTATGATTCCTGCCTTTGTTCTTGTTCTGGCAGAAATGCTTAAACCTGGCTCGCCGAAGAATGAATTAAGAATTAAGAATTATGAATTAAGAACAAATCACATATCTTTATATCAATGGACGTTTATTCTCTTTATAGTTCTTGGTTCTTCATTTATGATTTTAAATTTGTTTCGGTTTTGGCAGGCTGATGTTTCTTATGCTTACGGGTCCAATCTTGACAGAGCCGGAAGTTTTCAGCAAGCCTATCCTTATCTCCACGACGCGGTTTCGAAGCGATTGGATGAGCCGGTTTTCCAAGACGAGATGTCTATAAATGACGCAGTTTTGGCAACCGAGCTTTTGTCCCAAAACAAACCCGAGCAAGCATCGCAAGCCGCCCAACTCGCATCTTCCTTAATTCAGGAAGCAATATTAACCAGCAACCAAATCATCGCCAACCATCCCGGAAATGTCGTTTTTTGGAAAAGCAGAGTCAGAATATTCTATACTCTTGCGCAAATTGACAGCCGATACCTTCCGTCTGCGCTCGACGCTATTAAAGAAGCCCAAAAACTCGCCCCAACAGATGCAAATATATCTTACAATTTAGGAGTTTTATATGGACAAAACGGCGATTTGGACAAAGGCATAGAAGTTCTTCAGAACACTATAAAATTAAGACCTGCTTACAAAGATGCGTATTATGCGCTGGGACTTTTTTACCATCAAAAGGCGCTTGACAAAAATGGCAAAGTTATGGATTTCGAGCTTCAAAATAAAGCAATTGAGCAAATGAAATATATTCTAAATAATCTCCTACCAAACGACGCTTCGGCCAAACAAGCCCTCCAAGCTTGGGAGAAATAAAATATATGCCAGACTATCAATTTGCGTATCTTATTGGAGATTTGATTGCATTCACAGTGTGGTTAATCCTCTTTATTCACCGTAAAGATCTGCGGCACAAAATGCTGTTTCTAAGCATAATCGTAGGATTTATCGGCCCTATTTCCGAATTTTGGTACCTAAAAGATTATTGGAAACCATTAAACATTACCAATACTACAATAGGGATAGAAGATTATTTCTTTGGTTTTTTTATAGGAGGAATAGCCAGCGTATTGTACGAAGAATTTTTTGCAAAAAAATTTTCCCAAAGACATCTAAGAAAACATCATTGGGTAGTAATTTTGATAATGCTTATGGGAATTACAGTTGTCATATCTAATATATTATTTTTTATTCTGAAGATAAATTCTATTTACGTTGGCACCATAGCGTTTCTAATTATGTGTTTTTGTATGCTGGTTTTTAGGAAAGACCTATGGTTTGACGCTGTTGCAAGCGGACTGCTTTTGAGTACTTTCTTTTTTCTAGGGTATGTAATTTTACTCATTATTTATCCTGATATTTTTAACAAAATGTGGTATCTGCAAAATTTAAGCGGCATTTATGTAGGCAAAATTCCGATAGAGGAAATTTTGTGGGCTTTCGGAGCAGGCATGATGACAGGCCCAATGTATGAATTTTATACAGGATTAACGCTCAAAAAATCTACCTAGCCTTCTCCTTAACCACTTTAAATATGAGCTGAATGTTGTTATAATAGCCTCATGCCTGCACTGAGGAGTGAAATAACGAAGTGTTAAATATTATTACTGCTCCAAATTCGGTTCTTTCCCAATCTGCAAAGCAGATTTCTAAAGTGGATTCCAATATCCTAAAACTGATTGAAGAAATGAAAAAGACTTTGCTGACGGCAAAAGACCCCGAAGGCGTTGGTTTAGCAGCGCCGCAGATAGGCAAATCTTTGCAGATTTTTCTTGCCAAACCTTCACTCAAATCCCCCACTCTGACTTTTATAAACCCAAAGGTAACTGCTAACGAAAAACGTCCAACAGCTAACAAGTTAGATGTTAGTAGTCAGAAGTCAGAGGCTATAAAGTTGGAAGGATGTCTTTCTCTTCCGAATATTTGGGGAGAAGTTAAACGCGACCCAAAAATAAAACTCCAATACCAACTAATAACTAATAACCATAAACTAATCACCAAAACGCGCACGTTTTCAGGGTTTATTGCTATTATCATCCAGCACGAAACTGATCATTTGAATGGAATTCTTTTTCCGAAAAGAGTGCTTGAGCAAAAAGGCAAGCTTTATAAGTCAAGGAAAAATAAAAAAGGCGAGGACGTTTTCGAGGAAATAGAACTATAATGAAAGTGGTTTTTTTTGGCTCTTCAAAATATGTTATCCCGATAATTGAAGTTTTGAAAAGAGACTTCGATCTTGTTTTGGTCGTAACCACCGAACGAAATTCATCCGATCCAATCCCCTCTTATTGTTTATCTCAAAAAATTCCCTATCTCTCCGTCTCCAACCTCTCAAATTATACTATGAACCATGAACTATTAACTATTAACCCCCTCGTCGGCGTTCTCGCAGATTTCGGACTGATAATTCCAAAAGAAATTTTAAGCTCTTTTCCCAAAGGCATAATTAATATCCATCCTTCTCTTCTGCCCAAATATCGAGGTCCTACTCCTGTTCAACAGGCGATTTTAAATGGTGACAAAAAAACAGGAGTAACGATTATAAAGTTAGACAATGAAGTCGACCATGGTCCGATTTTGGCACAAGAAAAAGTATTAATTTCTCCTTCTGATACTGCGCAGATTCTTTATGAAAAGCTGTTTAAAATTGGCGCAGAACTACTACATCAAAATCTAAATAAATATATCAAAGGGGAATTAAAGCTATCAGAACAAGACCATTCAAAAGCTACTTTTACCAAATTATTAACTCGCGAAGATGGGTTTTTTGATATTGATAATCCGCCAAGCAAAGACATTCTCGACCGAATGATTCGGGCGTATTACCCATGGCCGGGAGTTTGGACTAATGTCCAAATCTCAACTCCTAACAAACAACAACTAACTACTAACAAAAAGTTAGAAGTTATAAGTCAGAAGTTAGAAGTTAGGATTAAATTTCTTCCTGGAAATTTAATTCAGGTCGAAGGCAAGAAACCAATGTCTTACAAAGACTTCCTCAACGGCTACCCGGAAACCAAAGAATTGTTAAAACATATTTGACACTATATCTTCTATTTAGCTAAGATAAATGCATGGAAGGCAACTCTGACAATCTCTCTCCGCAAGAACCAAATTCTAGTACTGATCAAAAGGTTGAAGTATCAAAAGATACCACAACATCAGAGCCTACAATAGAAAAACTTCCAACAGATACCACGATAGGGAGTAAAATCACATTTAATAATACCGTAGAGTCAAATCCAGATGAATTTGGTGTTTTCTATATGTGGAAGATTGCAGGAAAATATAATTTAGATCCAAAAAGGGATTACGAGAAGATAAAACAAATGTCTCTGGATCCATCTATCACGAACGCTTTTGATAAGGAAATTAAACAGGATGCATTGAGGTCGTATACCGTTACCGAAATTACGTCTGCAGGAAAGAAACCACCAGAAGTAAAGAAAACTTACGACAAGGATTTTTTTCAAAGATTTAATTATTTGCCAAATAGTGGAATTGCTGAAGTTACAGACGAAGAATTAAAAGATGTTGACAAAATATACATAGGAACTGGTGTCAATACTCCTGCATTCAAAAATATAGACACATTGGGAATTTATGGCGATGAGAATCTCAATCCCACCTATTTTAGCACTAGCTACAAAGTAGCCATGTCCCATATGCCCGATGAGATAAATGGCGTTAAACCAGCTTTAATAGAAATTTCTTTATCTAAGTTAAGACTATATAGAAAAATTCTACGCGATCCCGAATCTCTTTATATAAAAGGTGAAAGCGGCAAAACATTTATCACATTCTACGGTATCCCCGCAGAAGCAATAGAAAGAATCCTCGTTCTAACAAAAAATGGCCTTCAAAATTAAAAATAATTAAATCTTTACCGGATAAAAAATCCAAGTTGAAGGCAAGAAACCCATGTCTTACAAAGACTTCCTCAACGTCTACCCCGAAACAAAAGAAATACTCTCAATAATCCAAGCAAACAAATTATAGATTGCCTTTTGTAATGTGAGCATTGAAACAAAGCGCGTTTAGAAATTGTGAGTGAGCTGTCAGGGGAATTCCTCACAAACTTGTTGAGGAAGGGGTGAAATTACCCGACCAGCAAACGAAACAATTTTAGCGCGGCTTTCCTGCGAACGAGTTTTTGGTACTTTTGTCGATACAAAAGTACAAGAAAAAGAAATATATTATCAAAAAGAACTTTAAGCAGTAGCACTTGCAGCTTGTGGGGAAACGATTTTAGAGGCTTTAGGAGTAGATTTTCTTTTTAGCATTCTGACGCATTTGGTGCAAAGACGCATTTTTTTCTTAATCCCATCAACCACAATTCTTGCCACATGCAAATTCGGAGCAAAAATTCTTTTTGTCCTATTTTTAGCATGGGAAACATTATTCCCGTACATTATTCCTTTTTTGCAATTATCACACACTCGCGCCATAGACAAATTACCTTTTTTAAATTATACTTGAAAAGCGTAATAATTACAATATGTCTTTACTTCTTGGTGTCATAACTCTTGGAATTTTAATTTTTTCCGCGATTCTTCATGAAGTTGCGCATGGTTTCGTAGCTGATCATCTCGGAGATCCGACAGCCAGACTTGCCGGCCGCCTGACCTTAAACCCAAGGAAGCATATTGATCCGATTATGAGTATCGCTCTTCCTTTGCTTTTGATTATTTCCGGCTCTCCGGTTATTTTCGGCGCAGCCAAACCGGTTCCCATTGATCCTTTCAATCTCAAAGAAGGTCAAAAAGATATTGCTCTGGTTTCTCTTGCCGGACCCCTAACTAATATCGCCCTTGCTATCATAGGCACTCTTATTTTCAGACTATTTTTTCCGGAATTTTCTCTTCTTCAAATCGTTTATTCTTATCCTTCTATGGGAAATCTATCTGACTTTTTGGCCTATTCCATCTCTTTTGTCGTTCATTTAAATTTACTGCTGGCGATTTTTAATCTTATTCCTATCCCTCCGCTTGACGGATCAAAGGTTTTTGCCCTTCTCCTTCCGAAAGAACTTGCTTTTTTATATCTTTCGCTGTCTTCGGTCGGCATGTTTATCATCTTCTTTCTGCTTTTGTTCCCAATCAACGGTTTGTCTCTGGGGTCTTTGATATTTAATCTCGTCTCATTTGCCGAACATCTACTTGGCTTCTAAATATGGAAGATAAAAAAACAATTATTATCCTGCACGGATGGGGGTTAAATGGAGAAAAATATAATGGTCTTGCGCAAATTCTAGCTCTAAAATATAAAGTTTTCGCTCCTGATCTTCCTGGATTTGGCAAAAATCTTACAGATAAAGAACTATATCTTATGGATTATGCAAATTTTCTTAAAGATTTCATTAAGGACAAAAAACTGAAAAACATTGTTCTTCTTGGACATTCTTTCGGCGGACGGGTCATTACAAAGTTTCTTTCTATCTACAATGCAAAAGAATATGGAATAAAAGCTGTAATCTTAACCGGAACTCCGCTTACAAAACGCAAAATGTCTTTAAGAAAACTTATAGGCAGGCTTATGGCAAAGATGGGCAAAGGTGTTCTGTCGATGCTCCCAAAATCAACTTCTGAAGACTCCCAAGATTTTTTAAGGAAAATTGTGTATACTATTATAGGAGAGTGGGATTACTACAAAGCCAACAAAATGCGCAAAACTTTTACTCATATTATTTCTGAGAATTTGCAAACATATTTAGATAAAATTAATGTCCCAACGCTTATTGTTTGGGGAAAAAACGATACAATTACCCCATTGAGCATTGGCATAAAAATTCAAAAGTTAATAGCAGATTCGCAACTAATTATTATCAAAAATGAAACTCATAAATTGCCTTATGCTAACCCGCAAATTTTTTCCCAAAAAATAATGCCTTTTGTTGACAAGTTAAATTAGTTTTATGCAAATACTTCTTATCGCATCCGAGTTTTTTCTATTTATATGGGTTTTGAGAAACACTCTTTTTTGGCTTAGTCTTTGGCAGATAAAAGAATATCGTCTTGACAGGCTTTTAGTCCATCTTCAGGAAACTGTCGCCGGGAGAAATATATTACTTTCTTCCGTAAGTCTTTTGAAAAATTTCGCTTTCCTTTTCTATATCGTTTTAATTGTTAAACCAACGTTTATTAATATCGAGCCATCCATCATTACCCGTTACAACATCTTCATCGGTATACTGCTTCTCTACTCTTTTGGCGAAGTTTTAGTTGAAATTGCAACAAGAACTATTAAACGTCCTATTCTGACTTTAAAAATAATTCTCATTTTTCTTTTAACCATCGCAGCTTCTTTTTTTCTTTACTTTTTTCTTTCAAGCTCTACGAATCAGTTTTTTTCTTTACTTTCTGTAGATAAATCCTTGCCATTTATTGTGTCGTTATTTGTAGGACTGCTTGCTCTTCCCTCTTGGATCGTCAAAAGAGAAGTTATCAAAAAAGCAACGCAAAAAATTACAAACTTAAAAAAATTAATCCGTATCGGCATAACCGGAAGTTACGGAAAGGGCTCAACGAAAGAATATTTAGCAGCTATTCTGTCCCAAAAATTTAAAGTTTTGAAAACTTTTGAAACTGTTAACACTCCTATTGGAATTGCCAAAACTATAAATTCAGGATTAACTAACGATACGCAAGTTTTTGTCGCGGAAATGGGCGCGTATAAAAAAGGTGAGATTAGGCAGCTTTGCGATATTGTACAGCCCAAAATCGGAATTCTTACCTCTGTCATCGAACAGCATGCTTCTCTTTTCGGAGGTCTTGCGAAAACAAAATCCGCTAAATATGAACTCATAGAATCTTTGCCGAAAGACGGGCTTGCACTTTTCAACGCCAATAATGTAAATACACTTGAACTGTATAAAAAAGCAAAGACTAGGAAAATTTTATACTTCGCAGATTATGGCAATCAAGAGAAGATCAACGCCGATATAGTTGCCAATAATATAAAAATGGGGAAGTTTGACATAGGCTTTGATGTCAGCGTAAATGGTAAGAAAAAAATAAATTTCTCGGTAAAAGTAAATCTTTTGGGCGGATATAACGCGGAAAATATTTTGCCGGCAATATTCTTGGGACTGGAACTTGGAATGGACAAAAACGAAATTCAAAAAGGGCTTTCCGAAATTGTCCCTATTAAAAAAACCATGCAGCCATTTCTAAGTACTAATAAAACTGTAATCGTGGATGACACGTTTAACTCGAATCCTCAAGCTGTTCTTGCGGCTTTATCTTATATGAAAATTTACAAAGGGAAAAAAATATTGGTTCTGTCCCCTATCATTGAGCTTGGAAAAAACGCCCGCCAAATACATTACGGCTTAGCCAAAGAAATAGGAAAAATCTGTGATATTCTATTTCTGACTAATATGAATTTCTATGAAGAAATGAAAAAAGGAATAGGCCAAACCTGCAAAGTGTTCATTCAAACTCCGCACGAAATATCCTCTTACGTAGAAAAGCTTGGCGAAAACGACATTGTACTTTTGGAAGGGAAAGAAGCAGGAAAAATATTAAACTTTATTTCTTATGAAAAGACCAATTAATCCTAATATTTCTCCAAATTTAGAAAACGTTGATATCGCAAACGCTTTCAAAATGATCTCTTCTCCTTTCTCTATTCTGCAAGGATCTTATGCCAAAAAAGTGGAAACTTGGTTTACCAAAAATTTTAGTGTTTCGTATGCTTTCACGTTTGCCGCGGCACGCCAAGCCGAATATGCAGTTCTTAAAGCTTATGGGATTTCGAAAAATGACGAGGTTTTGGTGCAGGCGTTTACTTGTTTTGCCGTAGTTGAACCCATAATTGCCCTTGGAGCAAAACCAGTTTTCGTAGATATAGACCAACAAACTCTTTCAATGAATTTTTTGGATGCTCAAAAAAAGATAAGTCAGAAAACAAAAGCGATAATTTTGCAGCATACATTTGGTATTCCGGGAGATATTGAAGGAATAGGAAAACTTGCTAAGGAAAATAATCTTTTGCTAATTGAAGATTGCGCTCATATTATTGGAGGAACTTACAAAAATAAAAAGCTTGGGACTTTTTCTGACGCGGCAATTTTTAGTTTTGGCAGAGACAAGGCAATATCTTCTGTTTTTGGCGGCGCAGTCATTACCAATGATAAAAATCTTGGGGAAAAAATCAAAAAAATCCAAAATCTTGCTCCATATCCATCAATCAGTTGGGTTTATCAGCAGCTGTTCCATCCTATTTTGACTTCTGTTATTCTTTATCTTTTCTTTCTTAATAATGTTTTGGGTAAATTATCGATTTTTGTTTTAAGGAAAATTGGGTTAATTATAAAACCCGATATCACAGCTTTGCCTCAAAAATATTCAAATTCCCTTGCTTTTCTTGCGTTTTCCCAACTTAATAGAATTAACGAATTTAACCAAGCCCGTCTTACGATTTTCAAACTTTATAGAAAAGAGCTTTCCAATCTAAATCTAAATCTTCCAATCGAAGAACATTTTTATTTAAGAATCCCTATTCTCGTTGAGAATAAAGAAAAACTTTTTTCATATTTCAAAAAACGCAATATATATTTAGGAGATTGGTATAACAACGTAATCGATCCCAAAATTGTCGGTTCTTGTCCGACTGCGGAAAATATTGCCAAAAAAATAGTTAATCTCCCCTCCTACCCAACCCTTCCCTTGAAAGATGTACAAAAAATAATCACATTGTTGAAAGATTATTATGGAAACTAGAGAAATAACTAATAAAAATGTTTGGGAGAAGTTTAATTTATCTTTTCCCAATCCTTCATATTTCCAGTCTTGGTATTGGGGTGAAGTACAGAAAGCAACCGGGATAGAAACCCAAAGGCTGGGATTTTTTGACAAGGAAAAACTTTTTGGAATTGCCCAAGTTTTCAATATCAAAGCCAGAAGAGGTCACTTTTTGTATGTCAGGCAAGGACCTGTAATTTCGGATTGGAACAAGAAAAATGCCAGTTTCGTTCTGGACGAACTAAAAAAAATAGCAAAAGAAAAAAATGCTTCTTTCGTCAGGATAAGCCCGCTTCTTTCTTTGGGAAGCTATGAATCTTTGGGTTTCAAAAATCTCGACCTAAGACCTTCTCCAACGCATAATCTTGACGCGGAGAACAGATGGGTTTTGGATCTTAAACCTACCGAAGATGAACTTTTGAAGATGATGAGAAAGACAACCAGATACTTGATACGGCACTCTGAAAATGAGGAAATAAAGGTTACGGTTTCGGAAAATGAAAAAGACCTGGATAAATTTCTTTCCATATATGCTGACACTGCCAAAAGCAAGAACTTTGTTCCCCATTCTCAATTAAAAGAGGAGTTTTCGGTTTTTTCCAAAGCTGGGTGTGCCAAACTTTATTTGGCATTTCGGAAAAAAGAAATTCTGGCGGGCGCATTTATAATTTATTATGGCAACGAAGCGATTTATCGGCACGGCGCAACAAGTAATATCGGCAGGAAAACCTCTGCTTCATATATCGCGCAATGGCAAGCGATCAAAGACGCAAAATTGCAAGGATTAAAACAATATAATTTTTGGGGAATAGCGCCGACTGATAATCCGAAACATCCTTGGCAGGGTTTATCTCTCTTTAAAAAAGGCTTCGGAGGCAGACAAATGGATTTCCTTCACGCAATGGATTTACCGATAAAACTGAATTATTGGATTACCTTCGTAATAGATTATCTGACAATGGTCAAAAAGGGATATAATATCTAGTTTTTGCTATTGACAAGAGGTTCTCTTTCTTCTATTCTAAACTAAGTTCCGATTAAATCGGGATCAGTTATGGGTTCTATAAAAAACGCCTTCAACTTTATTTTGCATCCTACATCTTCCAGAACCACAGGAATTTTAATAATTTTGGTAATTGCCGCCGTAGTCCCCTTAACTGTTTTTGTCGCCCAAAAGCAACAAGAACTCCGCCAAAGAGCAGAGGAAAGTTCTGTATGTAGCGATACCGCTATTGAATTATGTTCTCCTAGCGTTTTTTATTTCTCTAGCTCTTGCAATCAAGAAGGGAAAAAATGCAAAGATAACAACGGCACAATATATATATGTCAAAAGCAATAATCAATTAACTAGTATGAAAAATCTGATAAAAAATTTATCGATAATAACATTTTCTTTAATCCTGATATCTTTTTTATTTATTTATAAGGCATCAGCGGAATCAAAATTTCCCGCAGGACCGGGCGGATACTGCGATAATAGCGGCAACAACACATGCGATGCAAGTCAAAGTCTAGTGTGTGTATTCACCGAGCAGCAAACCACTTCGGGACTTTGGAAAGGCAACTGCCTAGTGGCGGGTCCAACATCCGCCCCAACCCCGACCCCAATCTCAACCTCCACTCCACAATGCAAATCGGATATTGACTGCATAGACAGCAACCCCTGCACAGTAGATTATTGCCTAAGCG
>JBBTZX010000078.1:0-4280 GCA_038061125.1 Patescibacteria group bacterium
TATTTTTTCAATGCTTCGGATCTAGCCGACGAAATCCCGCAAGTTATGAAGAAGTTGGTGGATTAAAAGTTTTTTTCGTTTTTTCGCCTCCAAGAGTGAATCCATTGGGTGCATCTTTTAGTTGTTGGGCAAGAAAAATAAATGCAGAGATCGACCATGAAGTTGGCAGAAGGATATTGAGAAACTGGCGCACCTCATTTGCAAGTGCAGGATTTTCAATGGGAGCGCCTATTGCTAGTAGTCCAACCAAAGCGAATGCTGCGCTGCTCCAGTAACCCGATTTGTCTTTAACTGCCATCTGCTTTGGAGGCCCTTCTGTCATAACAAGCGGATGATATCTCTAAATTATAATTTTGTCAAATTTTTTGTCCTGGACCCCTAGATACCGTACAGTTTGTCAAATGGGGGCAATCTGGGGTTATGATATAAAAATTAGCACTATATGTTTAGGAGTCAGAAGGAGTTGAAGTTTCTCTAGCATTTATTTGTCTTTTTCTGATTCCGATAGCAAGGGCAAGTATAAGGCTTAAACCTGCTCCAATCCCAAACACGGTCATTCCTTTTTGAAATGGTTTATCTGTAACTATTTGCTTTTCCACCAATACCAGCTCTTTCCTAACTGAATTAATATTTTCAGTTCCTTTACTTGTTGTTTGATCCAAAGCGCTAACCGAAGGCAATGTAGGTTGATCAGAAGCGATTCGATTATGAAAATTATTGTATCTTTCTGTAATCATTACCCCGGCACCCGCTATGCCGCTTCCAGCAAGAATAGTAGCCGCAACGAGCGAAGCCGCTCTCAATATGTTCTTTTCCTTTTCAGGTTTCATTGGGCTTTTTATAACATACAAATTTTGATTTGTCAAATGGGGGCAATCAGATTATAATTGGAGATAGATGTATTCTCCCAAATTTATAATTAGCAATAAAATTTTAAGAAATATTGGGGTTATTGAAGCTGCCAAAGAAATTATTGACCATGCTCCGCTTCTTCCTTATTACGAAAAGCAATTCCGCCAAGACGCACTCGTTCGGACAGTTCACTTCGGAACCCACATAGAAGGCAATGAACTTGATCTTAACCAAGCGGAAAAAGTTTTGGCAGGACAGGATGTTATCGCCAGGGAAAGGGATATCAAAGAGGTAATAAATTACAGAAAAGTTATGGAATACATCACGGAATGGAAAATGGAAAATGGAAAATGGAAAATGACGGAAGGAGTACTTCAGGATATTCATAAAATTACCGTTGATAAAATTTTGCCAGCTGATAAATGCGGAGAATTTAGAAAAACGCAGGTTGTTGTCAAAAATAGCTCTACCGGACAGGTTTCCTTCAGGCCTCCGATCGCTGCAGCAGTTCCTGTACAGATTAAAGAGCTTCTGGCGTTTATAAATAACTTGGAAGATCAAGATATACATCCGGTTTTGAGAAGCGGTATTGTTCATTACGAATTAGTAAGAATTCATCCGTTTATAGATGGAAATGGTAGGGTAGCAAGGGCATTATCAACCTTAATTTTGTTTTTGGAAGGTTATGATATAAGAAAATTTTTCTCTTTGGAAGAGTATTTCGATAGTGATTCAGGACGGTACTATGAGGCGTTGCAAAGTGTCGCAAAAAACGACCAGGATTTGACAAAATGGCTGGAATATTTTACGGAAGGCTTGGCAATTGAACTGGCTAAAATAAAAGAAAAAGTTGAAAAAATATCTATTGACGTAAAGCTTAAAGAAAAACTTGGGGGAAAACCGATGATGCTCACGGAAAGACAATTAAAAATTATTGAATATATTCAGAAAATCGGCTATTTGCAAAACCAAGCTTTTGAACAGCTTTTTCCAATGGTTTCCGAAGATACGATCCTCAATGAATTGAAAGTTTTATTGCAAAATGGCATAATCCGAAAGCAAGGCGTTACCAAAGGCGCAAAATATATAATGTCAAAATAAAGTTATGACGTTTCAGGAACTTTCATTGTATTTTGAAAAGTTGGAGGCAACTGCTTCAAGGTTGGCGTTGATAGATATATTATCAGATCTTTTTAAAAACTCTTCAAAAGAAGAAATTCAAAAAATTGTTTATCTTACTCAAGGGAGAATTGCTCCCTTTTTTGAAGCTACGGAAATCGGCATGGCAGAAAAGAATGTGGCGGAAGCAATAGCTCGCGCGTATGGATCTTCAAAAGCAGAAGTCCTCGAACTTTATTCCAAGCTTGGGGATATTGGTGCAGTTGTTACACAGCTGAATTCAAAATTAAAAATTAAAAATTCAAAATTAACAGTGCCGGAAGTTTTTGAAACTTTAACGGAAATTGCCAAGACGAAAGGCGAGGGGACAGTGGAAAAAAGAGCAAGTTTGTTTTCGCAGCTTCTCAATAAATTAGATGCGAATTCAGCGAAATATTTGGTGAGAATTCCTTTGGGAAATTTGAGGCTGGGAATTGGAGATCCAACAGTCTTGGACGGTTTGGCCAAAGCAAAATTTGGAGACAAAAGTAAAAGAAAGCTGTTGGAAGGCGCATACAACAGGACTTCTGATCTAGGTTTAATTGCGGAAACTCTTTGGAGAGAAGGTTTGGCTGCGGTTTTGAAATTGAAAATCCAAGTCGGCAAACCAATCCGTTCCGAGCTTTGCGAAAGACTTCCCAATCCGGAAAAAGCCATAGAAAAAATGAAAGTTGTGGATGTGCAATATAAATATGACGGTTTCAGGGTGCAGATTCATAAAGATGGGGAAAAAGTGACTATGTTTTCCAGAAATTTGGAGAATATGACGCATATGTTTCCCGAACTTATTAAGGGAACTTTGGAACAAGTTAAAGCAAAAACTGCGATTTTGGATACGGAAGCTTTAGCATATAATCCTGACTCCGAGGAATTTTTGCCGTTTCAGGAAACTACCAAAAGGCGAAGGAAATACGATATAGAAAACGTCGCAAAGAAACTTCCTCTTAAAGCGTTTGTCTTCGACCTTTTGTATAAAGACGGAAAATCGTATATTGATGAACCGCTTACCAAAAGACTGGAAGTTTTGAAAGAAACTATCCAAGAAGATGGAATTTTGATTTCTACGAAAACCCAAACTGTTTCCGACAATAAAACTTTATCTTTGATTCTGGAAGATGCTATTTCCAAAGGTTTGGAAGGAATAGTGATTAAGAAACTGGACGGCAAATACGAAGCAGGAGCAAGAAATTTCAACTGGGTAAAGCTTAAAAGAAATTCAACCGGTGAATTAAACGACACGATAGACTGCGTGATTTTGGGATATGTGATGGGAAAAGGGAAAAGGACAGCGTTTGGAGCAGGAGCGCTTTTGGTCGGAGTGTATGATGACAAAAAAGATGAATTTGTAACAGTTTCCAAGATAGGGACTGGTTTAACAGATGAAGAATGGATAGAGATTCACAGAAGGGCGGACAAAATAAAAGTTCCCAACAAGCCGGCAAGAGTGAGTTCTTTAATTTCTCCTTCGGTTTGGATAAGGCCGGAGATTGTGATAGAAGTTTTGGCAGATGAAATAACCAGAAGTCCAATTCATACCGCAGGAAAAACCGATTCAGAGCCCGGCTATGCTCTAAGATTTCCCCGCTTAGTTTCCTTTAGAAGCAATGACAAAAAAGCCGAAGACGCAACAACTGTGGGAGAATTGATCACGATGTACAATCAACAGGGAAAACAATAATCCGATTGACAAAGTCGGTTTTGAATGCTATTCTTCGTTGTTGTTTAGACATATGATCTATTTTAAATAGAAATGGATAATATAACAGAAAAAGGAATATTTTTGGAATCATTAACAAAGCGTCCGCTGACTCCTAAAGAGCTTTTGGAGATAGTCGTTTTTACAGTAGAAGAAAATAGAGGCAGTTGTCCTGCATACATACCTATGTTCTTAAAAGGTTTACGGACTGCATCGGAAAAGCTTTCGCTGCTTGGGATATTTACCTGTCCTGAAGGCGAAAAGAATTTATCAATAGCGTTAAGGAGCGGTTTTGATGATAAATCTCTTGAGGGTCGTGAGGACACGGAATGGATGAAAATACATATTTCTGATTCAGCAAAGAAGAAGATAAAAATTAGAATAGAAGAGGCGCTTACTCCAAAAGGGCAAATGGCTTTTAAGGAAGCGGTTGCGGCGGCAAATAAGGTGTGGGGAGAACCAGCTATAGCTTCTCAATAGATGATATAATGTCCCTGTGGAATTTGTTGCCGACTTACATCTTCATTCCAAATATTCACGCGCGGTTTCGCAGAATATGGTTTTGCCGATAATG
>JBBTZX010000079.1:0-8711 GCA_038061125.1 Patescibacteria group bacterium
ACAGTCTAGACGATAGATAATAGAAGATAGAAATTTGAAGATTGAAGATAGAGGGTAGAGAGACTGTTTTCTATCTTCCAACTTCTACCTTCAAAAAACCACTTTCGACTTTCTATTTTCTACTGTCAATCTTTATTATGAAAAAAAATGTTTTCGGAAGACAATTTAAAAGAGACAAGAATCAAAGAACTGCTTTATTTAAAGGATTAATGTCAGCGTTAATTATAAATGGCAGAATAAAAACAACGCAAGAAAAAGCAAAAGCGATTAAAGGAGATATAGAAAAATTAGTAACCAAATCCAAAAAAGGCGAGGTCTCAAGAAGACTTTTGCAAAAAGTTTTAGCCCCAAATTTAGTAGACAAGCTGATAAAAGAAATAGGGCCAAGATTTTTCAAAAGACCGGGAGGATACACAAGAATTATAAGAATCGGACGAAGAGTATCTGACAATGCGTCAACGGTTTTTATAGAATGGGTGGAAGGGGAAGCGGTACAGATAGAAAAACCCATGCTTCAGATAAGTGAGCCAAAAAAGAAGGAAGTTAAGAAAGGCGTTAAGAGTAAAAAATCTCAGCCAAAGGCGAAAAAGGAGACCAAGAAATAATGAAAAAAGATACTCAAGCAACAAAAGCATCGGACATAAAAAGAGTGTGGCATTTAATCGATCTTAAAGGACAAACTTTGGGAAGAATTTGCAGTAAAATTGCCAATCTCCTAATGGGTAAATCAAAACCATATTTTATAAGAAATTTGGATTGCGGAGATTACGTAGTAGCAATAAATGCGAAAGAAGTAAAAGCTACGGGTAACAAAGAATTATTAAAAAAATATTATTATTACTCCGGTTATCCTGGCGGGTTGAGAACAGAAACTCTTGAGAATTTGAGAGACAAAAATCCTAAAGAAATTATCCGTCATGCGGTATCGGGAATGTTGCCACAGAATAGACTAAGAGATAGAATGTTTACCAGATTATTTATTTTTCCGGATGCCAACCATTCATATAAAGATAAGTTTTCGGCAAAAGGCCGATCAGCCTCTGGCTGAAATAATATGGAAGATAAAAAAATAATAGAACCAAAAGTTGAAAAAAAGGATTATATTTTCGCAGTTGGCAGACGCAAGGAAGCCATAGCCGGAGTGCGTTTTCATAAAAAGGATAAAGTTTCGTGGGGAGACATAGTCGTAAGCAAAGGAGAAATATTTGTTAATAAAATGCCGGCAGAAAAATATTTCGGAAGCCAAGCTGTAAATGTATATAGCGAGCCATTACGTCTTGCAAATATGGAGAATAAATTTGCCATAACAGTTATTGTCAGAGGCGGAGGAAAATTTGGACAATTAGATGCTATGGTTTTGGGTATAGCAAGAGCGTTAAATCAATTAGACAGAGATAAATTTCGTCCAGCTCTTAAAAAACAGGGATTTCTTACTCGGGATTCCAGAACTAGAGAACGTAGGAAAGTTGGAATGGGCGGCAAGGCAAGAAGAAGGAAACAATCCCCAAAGAGATAATCTGCAAAAAAATTACTGCAAAGTAAATTTCCCGTAAAGGCTAATAAATTTTTCGTTTTCCGATAAGAGTTTAGCTTCTTGTTCGCACCACACGGAATAAGTGCCAGGGTTTTCCTCAATTTCTCTTAGGAACTCCTGCCATTTTATCCACCTTACGCTCTCTGCCTCATTGAGATTTAATGAAGGTTTTTTATCGCTAAACGCAATAATGACCGGACAAATCTCATTTTCAACAATACCATTCATTTCTGCTTTGTAAGAAAAGTCGGGTAAAATTTCAAATAACTTGTCTATCTTAATTCCCAATTCGAAATTTAATCTTCTTTTAGCAGCATCTATATTTGATTCATTAAGCATTGGGTGTCCGCAACAAGAATTTGACCAAACCAGAGGCCACGTTTTCTTCTTGCCGCTTCGTTGCTGAAGAAGCAATTGTCCCTTAGAATTGAAAAGAAAAACGGAAAATGCCCTATGTAAAGGAGTATTGTTGTTGTGTGTTGCTAATTTCGGAGCAGTTCCTAACACATTATTATTTTTATCAACTAAAACTATATAGTCTTCTACTTTTTCCATAATGCAAACAAAAAGCTTATAAGTAAGTAGATTAACAAAATCTGCCAAAAAATAACTGAAATAAAAACAACGCTAAGAAATAGAGAGATAGCCTCTCTTCTTAATCCATACGTATTGATGAGAACCGACCCAATTCTTCCAAATATAAATAAAATAATAAGGCCGACAAATGGAGAAAAAATTACAGGCAAAAGCACAGGACGTCTGGTAACTTGCCTTATCGTTATGAAAGGATGAAATATAAGACCAATAAGAGTTTTTGTAAAAATGTATGTACTAAAAATTAGAAATGTACTTTTTTTCATACGTTCGGCAGGCTCAGTATGACCCTGAATCAAATTGAACGGGTCATAATTTTCCAAAAATTTTTAAAATAAATTCGCTGTAAGTTTTTCCCAAAAGAAAGTGGAATATTAAAGTTAAAATAATAGAAAGGGGAATTAAGATTCGCCAAGGGTGATTTCCTAACCAAGAACTTACGGAAATGAATACTTTAGGCAGAAACATTTGTCTTAAAATTTTTTCCTGCTCTTTAGCCCTTTCTTCTAAAGTCTTAAGAAATTCGTGTTCGTTCATGGTTCGACTTCGCTCACCATCTTCGATACTTCGATTCGGGCATAGGCGAGTTTAAAACTTTGGCGGGCTCTAAAAAGAAGAGATTCGGCAGCTTTAAATGATAACTTTAATTTTACGGCAAGTTCTTTTACCGGAACTTGATCTTCGTAGTGGAGCTTGAGAACTTTTTGGTAGCTAAGCGATAGACTCTGAAGAGCTAATTCAATTCTGTCACGAATTTTATTTTTTTCAAACTGAAACTCCGGTTGATTTATTTCAGCTGCGGCAATTTGCAGAAAAGGCATTTGAGATAAAAGTATGGATTTAATTTTCTGTTTGCGATAAAAATCAACGGTTTTATTGTGGGCGATTCCATAAAGCCAAGCCAAAACGCTTTCCTCTTTTCTTAATAAGGACAATGAGTCAATTGCTTCTAAAAAGACGTCATTTGTTAATTCTTGGGCGTCTTCATGTCTGGCAAGTCTTTTTGAAAAATATGACAAAAGTTTTGGTGAGTAAGATTTATAAAATTCAATTACCGCTTTACTATCTCCCGAAAGAATGCGTTTTATGAAAGAAAGAGACATAGCTAGATTATACCAGATTATTGTACTTCGGTTACACTCAGTACGAAAATGCTGAGCGAAGTCGAATGCATTTTTGCTCCGAATGATTTTGGCTGATTTTACGACTATATAAAAGGAGGTATTGACAATACTATGGATTTGCGTGCTTATGTTAGCGTTGATAAGAGACGTAAGGCAGTAGAAGATAGCTTAAAAGTTGACCTTTCTAATATTGGCAATTATTCCCTTGATGCAAAGCTGGCATCTTCAAAAAATTGTGAGAATATGATTGGTGCGGCGCAAATTCCCCTTGGCATCGCAGGTCCTTTAAAATTGAAGAGCGAAGAATTCCCTATCCGTAATTACAATATTCCTCTTGCTACCACAGAAGGAGCATTGATAGCTTCGGTTAATAGGGGCTGTAAAGCAATTTTTGAGTCCAAGGGTGCAAGCGTTTATGCTTATAAGGTGGGAGCTACAAGAGGACCTGTTTTTTATACAGGAAATCTTAGGAATGAAAGAAAACTTTATAAATGGGTTAAGGAAAATGAAGATACAATAAAAAAAACAGCAGAGAAAACATCAAGACATTTAAAATTTAAAAAACTAAAAATTGAAGGACTTGGGAACTATGCTTTTATACGCTTCTCGTTTGATACTGGGGATGCAATGGGTATGAATATGGCGACGATTGCAACACTTGCAATAACAGAACTTATAGAAAAAGAAACAGGGATAAAATCTTTGTCCCTTGCGGGAAATTATGATGTTGATAAAAAAGCTTCATGGCTTAATTTCATTAATCACAGAGGCATCAAGGCTTGGGCGGAAGTTGTACTTTCTGAAAAAGTTTTAAAGGAAGTTTTAAAAACGGATTCTGAAAAATTATTCGATGTTTGGTTAGCGAAATGCATGATTGGTTCGGCAATGTCTGGGTCTTTAGGATTTAACGCTCATTTTGCAAATGTCATTGCCTCTTTTTATATTGCAACAGGTCAAGACCCAGCACATGTTGTTGAAGGAAGTCTTGGTATTACGACAATGAAGGTAATGCCGGATAAGAGTTTGTATGCGTCTGTTTATTTACCTTCCTTAATGCTTGGTATAATAGGTGGCGGAACAGAACTTTCTACTCAGAAAGAGGCAATTAATCTGTTAAAACTTGACAAAAAAAGATCCGTTCTGGAATTGGCAGAAGTTGTAGCGGGATCTGTTTTAGCAGGAGAAATTTCATTGCTATCTTCTTTGGCAGAAAATTCCTTAGTGAAAGCTCATCGAAAACTTGGTAGGGGAGAAAATCTATGACAGGAATTGTTGGATACGGAACTTATGTTCCAAAATATAGGCTAAAACTTTCTGAAATTGCTCAAGTGTGGGGAAAGGATACGGCCGAAATAGAAAATGGACTGCGTATTTCTGAAAAAGCTGTTCCGGGTTTTGATGAAGATTCGGTAACGATGGCAGTCGAAGCTGCAAAGAAAGCTATTGCTATGGCCGGAATCAACCCTTCTTCTTTGCAAAGCGTATATTTTGGTTCAGAAAGTCATCCTTATGCTGTTAATCCTTCCTCAACAACTCTTGGAGAGTATTTGGGCATAGGAAATAATTATTTTGCAGCTGATTTGGAATTTGCCTGCAAAGCTGCTACAGCCGGTATGCAGATAACAACGGGATTAATAGATAGCGAAAATATAAAATATGGTTTGGTTGTAGGAAGTGATACTGCTCAAGGTAAGCCTCACGATGCATTGGAATATACGGCAGCGAGTGCCGCGTGCGCGTACATTTTAGGCAATAAAGAAACAGAAAGTATTGCAAAAATTCTGGAAATGTCATCTTTCTCATCCGACACTCCGGATTTCTGGAGAAGAGATGGAGCAAAGTACCCATCTCATTTCGGAAGATTTACAGGCGAACCGGCCTATTTTACTCATGTAATACAGGAAGGAAAAAATTTACTTGCAAAAAGCAAACTTGTTCCTAAAGATTTTGACTATTGTGTTTTTCATATGCCAAATGGAAAATTTCCAAGAGTTGTTGCTAAAAAACTTGGATTTACTCCAGAACAATTAGCACCATCTTTAACAGTTGATAAAATTGGTAATCCGTATTCAGCATCTTCGCTAATGGGATTGGCAAGCGTCCTAGACAGTGCAAAACCAAAACAAAAAATATTCTTTGTTTCTTACGGATCGGGTGCAGGATCAGATGGTTTTATCTTTGAAACAACAAAAGAAATTTTACAAAAACAAAAAAAGACAATTCCTGTTTTGAAACAAATGGAAGATAAGATTTATATTTCTTATCCGCAATATTTAAGACAAACACACACTATATGAAAATAAGCATTTTAGGAGCTCATGCAACGAAATTTGGAGAGTTGTGGAATGTATCCCCGCGCGCATTAGCAAAAGAAGCAATGGAAAATGCTTTGAAAGCGTCCGGTTTAAAAGCGTCCCAAATAGATGCTTTATTTGTTGGGAATATGCTGTCCGGAATATTGGGTAATCAGGCGAATTTAGGATCCTTGCTCGTTGAAGAGCTGGGAGCTCAAGTTCCGGCTTTTAGAATAGAAGGCGCTTGCGCTTCAGGAGGTTTGGCTTTGCATAACGCGATTAACAGTCTTAAAGCGGGACAATATAAAACAGTTTTGGTTTTGGGAATAGAAAAAATGACAGATCATAGCCAAGATGAGATCACAAATGCCTTAATGTCTGCGGGATCGGACGAAGAACGTTTGGCTGGCGCAACATTCCCCGGAGTATATGCTCTAATGGCTCAAGCATATATGCAGCAATATAAAGTAAGCGAAGAAGATTTGGCTTGCGTTTCCGTAAAAAACCATTATCATGGAACGCTAAATCCCAAAGCTCAATTCCAATTTCCCATAACGATTGCTGATGTTATGAGAAGCGCAAAGATTGCGGATCCGCTCAAGCTTTTAGATTGTTCTCCGATTTCAGATGGTGCGGCTGCAGTTGTTATTACCAGCGAAAATATAATTAAGAAAAATAAGAAGCCCATACGGATTATCGCAAGTGAAGTCGCCACAGATACGCTTAGTCTTCATGACAGAAAATCTTTTACCAGCCTTTCTTCAGTAGTTGAAGCCTCAACTAAGGCGTACAAAAAAGCAGGATTAAATCCTTCGGATATTGATGTTGCTGAAATTCATGATTGTTTCTCAATTTCCGAGGCGATTGCAACAGAAGATTTGGGTTTTTCTAAAAAAGGCGAAGGCGCAAGGGATATAGCGAAAGGCAAAAGAACGCTTTTCAAGGGAGATATTATTTGTAATCCATCGGGAGGGCTAAAAGCATGCGGACATCCAGTTGGGGCAACAGGAATAAAACAAATAGTAGAACTTGCAGAACAGTTGCGTGGGGAAGCAGGAAAACGTCAAGTAGAAGGAGCCAGGATTGGGTTGGCTCACAATGTTGGAGGAAGCGGAACTATCGCGGCAATTCATATTTTGCAAAAATAAATATTATGATAACATCACCGGTAAAACTTTGGAGAAGACAAAAAAATACAGCAACCCTTATAGGAAAAAAAGGGAAAATTTTGCAGTGGACTATTATCAGGGTTCCGGCAAAATCTTTTATGGATCAAGCGCCTTATCCTGTTGTAATTGTAAAAATGCAGAATGGAGAAAATATGATTGGACAACTTGTTGACTGGCAGAAGAAGGATTTAATAATCGGAAAAGAAGTTGTTGCTGTTTTGCGAAGATTGAGAACAGAGCATGCGGATGATATAATTTACTACAATATTAAGTTTAAACCTCTATGAAAAAAGTTCATGTTTCTGCCCCTGGGAAATTGCATCTGTTGGGAGAACATGCTGTGGTTTATGGAAAGCCGGCTATTATAACTGCTGTCAGTAAACGTTGCTTTGTAGAAATTATTGCCAGAAAAGATAAAAAAATAGAGATAATTTCAACTAATCTTAAAGCCAGCAAAATAGTTACGGAAAAAGAAATAATTGCAAAGACAAAAGATGCTCAAGTCAAATGGGAAACTTACATAAAAACTAATGACATATCTCTTCTTAGATCTATAACTTCTGACCCTCTGGACTTTCCGATTGTTATTATTGGCGAGACCCTAAAATATTTGAAAAAAGCATTACCTTCGGGTTTTAAATTATCAATAAAATCAGATATTCCAATTGGTTCAGGAATGGGATCTTCGGCTGCGCTTAGTGTTGCTATTGCTGGCGCTACATACTTACTGTTTAATAAAACTTTTGATAAAGAAGTTGTAAATGAAATTGCCTATCTTTCTGAGCAAAAAAAACATGGGTTTCCGTCCGGAGGAGATAATGCTGCTTCTTGTTTTGGAGGAATGATCTGGTATCGCAAAGAAACACCGGACTTAAAAATTATAAAAACAATTCCTTTTGATTTTCCGCAAAAATTAGCGAAGAATTTTACTGCAATTCATACGGGTACACCGGCTGAATCAACAGGTGAAATGGTAAGCGCAGTAAGAACTTTATATCAGGAAAAGCCGGAGTTTGTAGAAAATATTTTATCGGATCAGGAAAAGTTAGTAAGAGAAATTTTAGGCGCAATTAAAAGCGAGAATGAGTTGGAATTAATGAGGATTATGAAGGAGGGGGAAAGGAATTTGGAAAATCTTGGTGTTGTTTCTAATTCGGCAAAATTATTTATTAGAGCTATAGAGAAAATGGGCGGAGCAGCAAAAATATGCGGAGCCGGAGGAATAAAAAAAGGCTCGGGAATGGTTTTGGCATATTGCGTAAATAAAAAAAGTGTAGAAAAATTAGCAGCATCAAATAGATTTTCGCACATAAATCTTTCACTGGGGGAAGAAGGATTAAAAGAGGAAAAGTATGAATAGAATAACTGTTTCGGCGCCGGGCAAATTAATGCTTTTGGGAGAGCATGCTGTTGTCTATGACCATCCATGTTTGGTAGCTGCTGTTGACCAGAGAATGCGGGCAACGGTTGAGACTTTAGATGTTTTGGAGTTTCAGTTAGAAGCAGAAGATGTAAAAGTAACAGGATATAAAAAGCCTTTGAGTGAGTTAGGTCAGGGAGATATTCCAAAAGGCGCGAAATTTGTAGAAATCGCCTTAAAAAATATTAATGAAAAATATCCCCTAAAGTTTGGTTTGAAGATAACTACTAAATCGGAATTTTCTTCTCAATTTGGATTTGGATCTTCATCCGCATCAACAGTTTGTACGATAAAAGCAGTTTCTGAAATTCTTGGTCTTAATTTATCTAAAAAAGAAATTTTTGATCTGGCGTTTAAAACTGTTTTGGATATTCAGGGCAAAGGATCAGGTTTTGATGTTGCAGCAGCAGTTTATGGCGGAACGCTGTATTTCGTAACAGGAGGAAAAGTAATCGAGCCTCTGGATATTAAATCATTGCCATTAATTGTTGGATATAGCGGAGTAAAAGCAGATACGGTAACGCTGATGAATCAGGTAAAGGCATCTTTTGCCAATAGGCAAGATAGACTTAATGA
>JBBTZX010000080.1:0-1701 GCA_038061125.1 Patescibacteria group bacterium
GTATTATCTGGCAGCAATGGACAAAAGTTGCTTCCGGATTTTGGATTAAACCGGCAGTCTTCTCTCTTTTCCTCAATTCGTTTGAGAAATACAGCAGAGGCGATTTAAGTTATCTATCCCAACCTATGCTTTATACGTTTACTTTAATTCTTTGTTTCTTTGCATTTGGTTATTGGCTATGGCGTGAACAGAAAGAAGAGCAGGGAAAAGCATTATTGCTTCTTTCCTTCGTCGCTCTTGTCCCAACCCTGATTACTTATATTATCTCTGCTGTTTTTGTTCCTATTTATGATGAAAGATACTTGATAGCGGCTGTCCCTGTTCTTATTCTTCTGGTTGGTTATTCACTTTTCCGATTATTTGAGGTAAATCATAGGGTAAAAAACTTCGTGGTTGCTTTTGTGGCGATCTACATACTTCTTTTAATTCAAGCAAGCGAACAAATTGTATCTATGGGTACAAAACCTCCAATAAATTATGCTGTTTCCCAAGTGCTTTCAAAAGCGAAATCTGGAGATGCAATAATTCCGAAGTCTAATCTTAATTTCCTGGAAACGAAGTGGTATGTCCGACAAGACGGCAGCTCCATGTCAGTTTATGCTTATGCTCCTTCAGGAAACGTACCTTTTTACATCGGGTCTTTACTTTTCGAACCCCAAGAAATTATTACACAAATACCAAAAGGGATAAGAATATGGCAGATAAAAGGCGACGGCGGATATGAATTGTGGAAAAAATAATTAACTTTGCCGTTGACTACTGTCTGCTTTTGATATAAAGTAAAAGTATGACTGCCCAAGATATTGACGAAAAGTTTTTACCCAAAGAGCCATTGGACCTGCCGCAGCCGAGCTTGACTCAACCCCAACCAACTGTTCCATCCCCTAATCCGCAGCAATATTCATCAGTCAAAACTCTTCTTTCCTGGACTGCTCCGGGAAGACCTTTCAGAAAAAAAGGCAGACAATTTTATTTAACCAGTCTTTTGATCATGCTTCTTATCGAAATTATCCTTTTCCTTTTTTCTCAATATCTTTTAATGCTGGTGGTTGTTTCTTTGGTTTTCGTTTCCTTTGCTCTGGCAACTGTTCCGCCCAGAGATTTTAATTACCGAATTTCCAGCGAAGGAATTACTATTGAAGACCATTTTTTTCTTTGGCAGGAACTTTATGATTTCTATTTCAAGAAAAGAGAAGGAGTAGAGGTTTTGCATGTACGAACCCACTCCATGATTCCGGGGGAACTAATAATCACACTAGGAACTGTTGATAAAGAACATGTCAAGTCAGTGCTTTTGCCCTATCTTCCTTATAGGGAGATTATCAGACCAAGCTTTATGGAAAAATCCGCTGATTGGCTTGCCCGCAATTTCCCCCTGGAAAAAACTCCAAGCGAAAAGTAAGTGGCGGAGCCAAGTCAGACTTGGCGGAGGGGGCGGGATTCGAACCCGCGATACCTTGCGGCATATACGCTTTCCAAGCGTACGCACTCGGCCACTATGCGACCCCTCCAGTGAAACTTATAACTTCTAACTATCAACTAATAACTTTTGAGTCTCCTGCCAAACTTGTTTATCGGATTTATAAGTCAGTCTTTTTTCTACTTCGTCAATTAGTACCCACGCTACATCTTCCATTTCGTGATCGTGTTTGGTTATATCTCCGCCAACATAATCCATCAGGAAATAATACACAGTTTTTT
>JBBTZX010000081.1:0-3822 GCA_038061125.1 Patescibacteria group bacterium
AGATGGTACATAATCATATTCTAACGATTTCTGTACCAACAGGGTAGGATTACCCAAATTTTGCCCCTTGACAACAATTTAAAAAGGAGCGGCTGCAGAAACAGATTGAATTATTTATTTATGCCTTCTTTTCTGCTATTATAGCTTTATGACGGATAACCTGATGGAAAAGATTGTTTCTCTTTGCAAACGGCGGGGTTTTATTTTCCCCGGAAGTGAAATCTACGGAGGATTACAGGGCACTTGGGACTACGGACCGCTCGGAACGCTTCTGAAAAAGAACTTAAAAGATATTTGGTGGAAAGACATGGTTGAGAAAAGGGATGACATCGTGGGGGTTGACGCCGCAATTATGATGCATCCAAAGGCGTGGGAAGCTTCAGGACACGTAGAAGCATTTACAGATCCTCTGGTTGAATGTAAGATATGCCACGAACGTTTTAGAGCAGATGAAAAAGAAAAAGTTCTTGAACATATCAAAACTCATGATGGGAAAAAAGTTGATTGGACTAATCCGCAAAAGTTCAATTTATTGGTAAAAGCATACCTGGGAGTGATTGAAGGTAAACAATCGGAATTATATTTACGGGGAGAAATTACCAACGGCGTCCATGTAAATTTCAGAAATGTTGTAGATTCTACCAGAATAAAAATTCCCTTTGGTATAGCGCAAATAGGTAAAGCTTTTAGAAATGAAATAACGCCTGGGAACTTTACTTTTAGAAGCAGGGAATTTGAGCAGATGGAAACCCAATATTACATAAAACCCGACCAAAAAGAAGGAGAAAAATGGTTTGAATACTGGAAAGAAAACAGGATGAATTTCTATCTTTCTTTGGGAATAAAAAAAGAAAACTTGAGATTTAGAGAACATAGAGAAGATGAAAAAGCGCATTATGCCCTAGCGGCAACAGATATAGAATATAATGCTCCGTTTGGCTGGTCAGAATTTATGGGCATACACAATAGAGGAGATTGGGATTTATCAAGACACCAAAAATATTCGGGTCAAAAAATGACATATAAAGATGAGGTGGCAGGAGAAGAATATATTCCTTGGGATATAGAAACATCTGCAGGAGTTGATAGATCAATATTGTTCTTGCTAGTTGATGCGTATGAGGAAGATGAGAAAAGAGTGGTTTTGAAGCTTAATCCCAAGCTTGCCCCATATAAAGTTGCAGTATTTCCTCTGCTTGCCAATAAAGAAGACCTTGTGAAGACTGCCAAGAGTGTTTATCATGATCTTAAAGAGCATATTGATGGAATGGTGGCTTTTGATGCCAGAGGTAATATCGGAAAACGTTATTATTCGCAGGATGAAATTGGCACGCCGTATTGCATAACAGTTGATTTCCAAACCCTTGAAGATGAAACAGTTACAGTCAGAGATAGAGATACAATGAAGCAGGAAAGAATAAAAATAGAAAACCTTACGAAATTTATTAATAATAAGCTGTCCGGAAAGAGCTAAGGTTTATGGCAGGAAAAGAAAAAGAGCCACATTCTTGGAGATTGCTCCCGGAGCAAGTTTTCATAGGGCCAAATTCAAATATTTTTACCCCAGAAGGAAGCATCAGGTTTGGAATCTACGTAAGAGCAAAAGCGATAGAATCTCTTCCCAACGATTCAAGTTCAAGAGAACAATTGACGCAAGAGATGTCTGAAGAATATTACAAACTATACTCTTCAAAAAATCCACCGCCCTTTCCCGATTTTATAAAAGAATTTATTGGTATTGTTCAAAAAAGAATACCATATCTAAAGTTAGATGGAGAGCTTAGCGGTAAGTGGAGCATTTTACCTGTCAAGAAAAAATCATTCTTGACAAGATTTTCGGAGTTGCTACAATGGTAATATTGTGAGAAATAATAAACTTATTATAGTTTTGGGAATAGTAATAGTGTTGGTTTTGGCTGGAGGGGGATATTTCCTGCTTTCTCGCAAAACTATAGCTCCTGCGACAACTACGAGTGCTACGCCGCAGGTTCAGGATGTTTCCGAACAAGCTATTCCTACGCTCACTCCTTCGGATCTTGGTCTTTCTTTGACTGCCAATAGCAATACTACCAAAGTCACAATGGTTTTAACCAAGACAAGCGACATATCCACGCTTGATTACCAGCTTTCCTACACTGCGAAAGGGGATATTCCGAGAGGAATTATCGGTCAGGTTACTGTTAATCCTGGTAAGACTGTCAGTCAGGAAATTACGCTTGGAACGTGTTCTGACGTTTGCCATTACGATCAAGATGTTGCAGGGATTAATCTTGTTTTGAAGGTTACGAAAGCTGACGGTAAAACGTATCAAGTAGAAAAAAGCCTCGACTAGCTTCATTTTACCTTTTCAGGCAAGTTCATAGGTAGAGCTTCAATTATTAACCAACACTAACGTGAGCCTATTTTCCTCTCTTGACAAGTGGTAAAAAGGAGTTCAAAATGGACTAAAGTGGGAAAAAGTGGGACAAAGTGGGACATCAGAAAGGCAGGCGGAAAATATGCTCATAGGGCAATATGAAGGAAAACTTGGAGAGAAAAATAGAATCGCATTTCCGAAAAGGCTTAGAGAGCTTTTGGGGAATAAATTAATTATTACGTTAGGATATGAAAACTCGCTTATTATTGTCTCGGAAGAAGGCTGGCAAGCATTACTTGAAGGAACAGAGGGTAAACCTTTTATTCAAAGGAGCGCAAGAGAGACTCAGCGATTCCTACTCGGAGGAGCCAGTTTCGTTGAACTTGACGGTAAAGGAAGGTTTATTATACCTAACTATCTTAGAGAATTTGCAAAAATTGAAAGCGAGGTCATATTCCTAGGTTTGTCCAGATATGTGGAGCTGTGGGGAAAAGAAAATTGGGGAGTATACAAAAAGAACCTGGAAAAAAATATAGATAAGATTTCGGCAAAGCTTATTGAGAATGGTAAAAAGGGTGAAAATGAATAGTTTTCATACGAGCGTACTTTTAAAAGAAATTATAAGCGGTTTAAATGTTCAAAAAGACGAAAGATATATTGACGCAACTATTGGAGGAGGAGGACACAGTTTTGAGATTTTGAAATTGGGCGGAATTGTTTTGGGAATTGATTGTGATAAGGACGCGATAGATTACGTAAGAGAAAATTGGAAGTTGAAAAGTAAAGAATACGGGATCCCGGAGAAAAATTTGACTCTAGCAAAAGGAAATTTTAGGGATTTGGATAAAATTGCACATTTAAATAATTTTGACAAAGTTTCAGGAATAATTTTTGATCTTGGTGTCAGCAGTTATCAGTTGGGAGCTGCGCAAAGAGGTTTTAGTTTTCAAAAAGAGGGTCCATTAGATATGCGGATGGATCAAGACCTAAATCTTACGGCTAAAGATTTTATTTACGCATTAACGAAAGGAGAGTTATATGAATTATTTACTAAGCTGGGTGAGGAAAGTCATGCTAGGGAGTTTTCTGACCTTATTGTCAGGACCCGTGGAGTAAAACCGATTGAAACGACAAGAGATTTAGCGATGATCTTTGAAAAAATTCCTTCAAGAAGAGTTTGGGGGATTAACAGAGCAACGAAAATATTTCAGGCATTGCGGATAGCGGTAAACGACGAGCTAAACGCTATCAGAGAGGCATTGCCTAAAGCAGTAGGTATGCTTGAAGACAAAGGAAGAATTTTGGCAATTTCCTTTCATTCGCTTGAAGATAGAATTGTAAAAAGAACATTTATGGAATTTGAAGAAAAAAATATGGGAAAAATAATTACAAAAAAACCAGTAATTCCTACAAAGGAGGAAATAGCAATAAATAGAAGAAGCCGAAGCGCAAAGCTTAGGATTTTC
>JBBTZX010000081.1:3922-8136 GCA_038061125.1 Patescibacteria group bacterium
ATATGAAAAGATTTAAATTACTAATAACGTTTCTTGTTCTGGTAATAGTGTTTTTATCAGTCATTCAGGTTGTTGTATCCAATAGATTGTCAACGACAGGACCGCTTTTTAGTAAGATTGAAGAAGAAACTAATTTCTATAAAAAAGAGAATTTACTTCTTTCGGAACAGTTTTTAACAGCATCATCTCTTAATAATATAGCGTTAGAAGCGAAAGCCTTAGGTTTCGTAGAAGGAAAAACCAAGTTTGTTACGGCATCATTGCCATTGGCCCTTAGACAATAATGACCTGGCGCTACCGTTTTATCTTTATATTTTTTCTTTTCTCCTTCGGTCTGATAATATTTAGGTTGTTTTACTGGCAAGTTGTCAAAGCCCAGGAATTATCTGTTCTTGCGGAATATCAATACAGCGGCATAGTAAAGATGCTGCCTAATCGGGGAGAAATACAGACATCTGATAATTTTCCTATAGCTGCCAATAAAGTTTCCTATCTCATTTTTGCCAATCCTAAGATAATAAAAGATAAAAAAAGAATTATAAACGAAATATCCCCAATAATTGACGTTGATAAAGCTTCCATAAGTGCATTTCTATCTTTCGACAAGGTTTGGGTTTCTTTGAAATCGGGTATTGACGATAAAACAAAAAAAAATATTGAAGCGCTGAATTTTACCGGAATTGGGTTTGAACAGCAATCTTCCCGTTTTTATCCGGAAGCATCTTTAGCAGCTCATCTTCTTGGCTTTGTCGGGAAAAACGAAACAGGAGCGGATAAGGGCTATTTTGGTCTTGAGGGATATTACGATAGACTTTTAAGAGGGAAAGAGGGATATGCGGTTCAGATACAAGATGCTTTGGGAAGACCGATTCTGTCAAAAATGTCAGACAATTCAGTTACAGTTGACGGAAGCAGTATTAAACTTAGTATAGACAGGTCGATACAGTTTCTAGCAGAACAAAAATTGAAAGAGGGAATAGAAATGTATGGAGCAAGCGGGGGGATGGTGGGAATTATGGATCCAAAAACCGGAGGTATGCTGGCTATGGCGTCTTTTCCTACGTTTACCCCTCAAGATTATCAAGATTATTCAGAAGATTTATACAAAAACCCTTTCGTTACAAATACCTTTGAACCCGGATCTACTTTTAAACCTCTGGTTATGTCGGGAGCCTTAGAAGAAGGACTGGTTAAGCCGGATACGAAATGTCCGATCTGCGGCGGACCTGTTTCGGTCGGAGGATATGATCTGCACACGTGGAATGATAAATATTATAAAGATACTAATATGATTGACGTAATAAAACGCTCTGACAATACAGGAATGGTGTTTGTGGCGCAGAAACTTGGAGTAGACAAGATGATTGATTATCTTACGAAGTTTGGTATAGGAAATTTGACAAATATTGACCTTCAGGGAGAGGTAGCGCCGAGCCTTAAACCAAAAAATGCCTGGTATGCGGTTGATCTTGCTACAACAGGGTTTGGGCAGGGTATATCTGTGACGCCTATAGGACTTTTGGATGCTTTTTCAGCCATTGCCAACCGGGGTAAACGTATGGAGCCTCACGTGGTATCTCAAGTTCAATCTCCGGATGGAAAAATAGCCAAAATACTTCCAAAAACCGTAGATACTCCTATTTCAGGAAAAACTGCCAAAATTATGACTGAAATGCTAGTTAATGCGGTTAATAACGGAGAGGCTTCGTGGGCGCGTCTTAAGGGATATAGAATTGCCGGAAAAACAGGTACTGCTTCAATCCCGGTTAAAGGTCATTACGATCCTACAAAAACTATAACTTCGTTTATTGGTTTTGCGCCGGCAAATGATCCTAAATTTGTCATGTTAGTCATCTTGGATAAACCGACAACATCCATTTACGGAGCAGAAACCGCAGCTCCTGTATTTTTCGACATCGCAAAAGATTTATTACTCTATTACGGCATCTCCCCCAGCGAATAGTTTGTGATATAATAAGTTCATAAAATGGCAGAAGCTCAAAGTCCTGATATTCAACCAGGTAAAGAACCAGTAGAAAAGTCCCTAAAGCCTTTCTCGGATGCAGATATTATTGGAGAATTATCGAGAAGACTTCATGCCAATCCCAAATTAGACCCTAGTGTTTTGGAAAAGTTCGATACGGTTACGGCAGAGATTAAGAAAAAATTAACTCCAGAAGAGCCTAAGGCTGATTTGAAACAGGTAGAGGTTCAAGCTCCATCCGAATCAGAAGGAAAAAAGTGGGCGGAAATACTTAGGAAAGAAGGGGCAGGTGTACTTGAAGGCAAATTTAGAAAATCTTGGACATTTATTAATCCGTCTGGCAAAGAAGAGCAAGTCTCAGGCGAGGAAAATCCCTTTACAACCGGAGGCGCTTTTGGGGATATCTATCTGATGGTGGGAGCTATTGGTAATTTTGACCCAGATATAAAGTTGAGTGATTTTAAGAGTATAAACGCGGAGAGAAAAGTTTACACCTTGATGATCTATCCTGGCAGAAAAGATCCGAATAAAACAATTTTTACGGCTTTTTTTCTCCTAGCTAATGCTCCAGATAATAGGGGATGGGTAATTCCATTAAGATTTAATTTTATGTTAGATAATGAAAGAGCATCAAAGTTTATTGACCAGATTAAAGACAAGGCTGATCTGATGGAAGATGTTTTTCAAAACGTATATCCTGGCCTTACAGGTAAGGGAAAAATGGAAAGATTCGTGGTGCATAAAATGAAGGTTATAAACAATACAGTTACTGAACAAAGGGAAAGTTTGATGTCATCTGATATGCGAAAACGAGATCCGAAGAGAAAACCATTTTATGAAGCAATCCCAATTTCAAGTAGAAGCAGAATGATAGATTTTTCAAAACCTGTTGGCGAGATTGCTTCGTAAACCTCATAGCGCATGCTTAAAAGTTGGAGAAGAAGAGGAAGAAGCTGTATAATAGGTGAATGTGGCAAGATTTAAAAAATATCTATCATCTTCTCGTAGCCCTCTTGGCTAATATTTATTATGGTTTTCCTTCCAGAAAATTCACTGTAATTGGAGTAACAGGAACAGACGGGAAAACTACCACTACAAGCTTAATTTACCATATTCTTCAAGCTTCGGGAAAAAAAGCCTTGATGATAAGTTCAGTCGGTGCAGTTATTGACGGTAAAGAATATGACGTTGGTTTTCACGTCACCACTCCGTCCTCTTTCGCCTTGCAGAAATTTTTAAAACAAGCCTCTGATGCAGGCTTAAAGTATTTGGTTCTTGAAACAACTTCGCATGCTTTGGATCAATACAGGGTTTTTGGAATACATTTCAACGTTGGCGTTCTGACCAATATTACCCATGAACATTTGGATTATCATAAAACGTACGGCGAATACGTAAATACCAAGCTAAAACTTCTTGTAGCAAGCGATACTGCTATTGTCAACAGGGATGATGGATCATATGCGTTTGTAAGTAAAGTAAGTAAGCTTAAGACCTATGGATTGAAAAAGAATGCAGATATTAATCCGTATAATTTCCCTTTTACCACAACTCTTTTTGGAGAATTTAATAAATATAATATTCTAGCTGCGGTTTCTGTGTGTAAAGCCTTAGGTGTTGAAGATAGTAAAATTAGAAGTGGCATAAAAAGCTTCAAGCCTCCTAAAGGCAGAGAAGATATAGTTTATAAAAATAGTTTTTCCGTAATGATAGATTTTGCCCATACGCCCAATGCCTTTGAAGTAGTTTTGAGGGATCTGCGGCGTGCTAATGTCAAAGGCAGAATTATTCATGTTTTTGGTTCTGCCGGAGCAAGAGATGCAACAAAACGTCCTTTGATGGGAAAAACATCTGCAAAATATGCAGACATACTTATTTTAACAGCAGAAGATCCAAGGAAAGAGCCGATTGAAAAAATTGTCAATGAGATTGCATCAGGAGTTACAGACGCAAAAAAGGTTTTGAAAATCTATGATAGGAAAAAAGCAATCTCCGAAGCCATAAAAATGGCAAGAAAAGAAGATTTTGTCTTAATAACGGGTAAGAGTCATGAAAAGTCCATGAATTACGGATACGGGGAAGAGCTGTGGGACGAATATAAAGTTGTAAAAGACGCGTTGAAGCAATTCAACAATTCAGCAATTTAAAAATATGCAAATACGTTCAATACATTTCGTCGGAATAAAAGGCGTTGGCATGACGCCTTTGGCAGTTATTGCAAAAGAGGCGG
>JBBTZX010000082.1:0-5330 GCA_038061125.1 Patescibacteria group bacterium
CGATTATGTGCACTACAATGAATGACGGTGTTAAAATTTACTTTGAACAAAGACGGAAAGGAGAAATATAAATTATGAATAGCTCAGAGACGGGTAAAACAGCAGGTCAAGAAGGTTTAGGAATCACCAGTTTGATAAAGATTTATCGACTTTCCGAAATGACAGATGCCCAGAAGAAAACTATCTTAAATCGGTCTAGCGTTGACATAGCTGGAATAAAACAGGAGATCTTACCTATTATTAATGATGTGCGCGCTCGGGGAGATCAGGCAATTCTTGAGTATCTAAAACAATTTGATAAGGTAGAACTAACGCAAAAAGGGTTGGTGGTTTCCAAAAAAGACATTGATGAGGCATATAAAAACACAGGGGCGGAAGTTTTGGAAGCAATAAGAAAACAGATTACTCTTTCAAAATTATTCCATCAAGCCCAATCTGCAAACGTCAAGAAACAATGGTCTAGAGAAATAGCTCCAGGAGTAAAGCTTGGGCAAAAAAAGACACCCATTGAATCCGTTGGTTTATATGTTCCGGGAGGTACCGCATCTTATCCAACGGTTATGCAGATTTTGGCAGTACCTGCCAAAATTGCAGGGGTAGAAAGAATTGTTGGCGTTGTGTCTCCAACAAGAAAAAATTATGAGGTCATCGTCGCAGCAAAAGAATCAGGAGTAGACGAATTATATAGAGTCTCTGGAGTTACTGCAATAGCAGCTCTCGCATATGGAACCGAAACTATAAAAGCAGTAGATAAAATTGTCGGACCAGGAAATAAATATGTAACCGCCGCAAAAATAGAAGTTTCCGGAGATGTTGGTATAGACATGCCCGCAGGACCTTCCGAGGTTTTAATTCTTGCAGACAAAGATGCAGATCCTGTTTTTTGTGCAGCTGACATTCTTTCTGCTGCCGAACATGACCCTAACGCAGCTGGTATCCTTGTAACATGGGATGAAGAATTAGCGCAAAAAACACAAAAAGAAATTACCCGACAAACTCAATTTCTTAAAAGACAAGATATTATCAAACAAGCTCTCGCAAGATACAGTGCAATAATAGTAGTGAAGAATAAGAAAGAAGCAGTAGATTTTGCAAACGAGTTTGCCCCTGAACATTTAGAGATTATGACACAAAAGCCAGAAGAGCTAGCTAAAAAAATTAATAATGCTGGATCTATCTTTTTGGGAAAATGGACATCAAAAGCTCTAGGTGATTATGCAACAGGAGCTAATCATGTCTTACCAACAGCCAGAGGCGCAAGAATTTTTTCGCCCATTGGCGTTGAAACTTTTATGAAAACATCCCAAATACAACAGGTAACGAAAGAAGGGCTTAGGAATCTTTCCCATATTATGGAATCTATTGTGAAAGTCGAAGGTTTAGATGCTCATTGGAATAGTGTTAAACAACGATTAAGGAAATAAAATTTTATGGAAAAAGAAAGAAAACCGCTAGGAATTTCTATAGAAGCATCCGAAAAAAGCGTATCTGTTGAACGCGTAACAGCTGAATCAAAAATAAGCGTTTTGATGGAAGATAATGAAAGACGCCCTTATAAGATTCATACGGGAAATAAATTCTTAAATCACATGCTTACAAGCATTGCCTCAAGAGCCTGCCTAAATTTGGATATTTCCTATAAAGCAACCCAAGCCGAAGCATTAGATCACGTAAGAGCCGAAGATACAGGCCTAACCTTAGGCAGAGCTGTCCGCGAAATGCTGGATAAAAGACAAGAAAAGGGAGTTAATGGACGAGGTTCTTATACCGTAGCCATTGATGAAGCATTAGTAACTGTAACACTTGCTTTTGATGGACGCGCCTATACTTTTTTTCATGGAGATGTTCGGGGAGCAAGGCTTGAATATGCTGAAGATATTCTAAGCACAAATTTACGACAATTTTTTGAAGGATTCTCGCAGGGATCCGGGTGCGCAACGCATATAGAATTTAAGTCTGGGGAAGACAGCCATCACACCTGGGAAGCAACTTTCAAGGCTTTTGGAGAAGCTTTGCACGAATCATTGATGCCTTGTCCTTACAGAGCAGGAACGACAATCGGTCTAAAAGGAACAGGAATGGAAAGAAAACTGTAATAAATATTCTCTAAATGTTGCACACACAATAGGAGATTACTTAATATAGTATAGGCTGTACGAGCACAATAATTGAATCCAAACATGGCTACAACAAGAGATAAAAAGCTTATTTACAGTTTGTTTAAGGGATTAAGTTCGAAAGCATTACGAATTAAAAAAGCAGCTGGACAAACTAATCGAAATTATATAGTTGCTTTTAAAGGAAATAAATTCTTCGTGCGTTTACCTTGGGAAAACGACATCTTCAACAGAACAGTTGAAGGAAAAAATATTTTAAGACTCTTACAAAACTCGAAACTCAAAACTATTCTTCCTAAATATTATTTATATATTTTAAAGGGGGAGAACATTCTTGATCCTGAAGATAAAGAAGTTTTTGATGTTCCAGATGGCACCATGGTAATTGATTATATTGAAGGAAAAGAATTTAGGCTAAATTTATTACAGCAGGAAAAAATGCGAAAAGCTCTCATAAAAACCTTTCGAATATTTCATTCCAGTAGCGTCCGTCTGATAAATGACTACGATGTATTCCGTGATGAAATTGAAAAATATCGCATAGAAGCAACAAGATTCCCAATTACAAAAATCATTAATTCCAATGTAATTGAGAAAATAAAACAGATTGAAAAGATTGCACGGATAAAATTTCCCTTAAGTAAAAAGGGTATTTCTACCCACAACGATTTTCTTTTTCAAAATTTCATTGTAGGAAAGAGAAAAATATATATGCTTGATTTTGAGTATGCCGGTTTTAACCGAAGAGGCGGTTTTTATTATGACTTTAGTTTTTTATTTGCAGACAACTTATTTCGAAAACCTCAAATGAAAAAAGAGGTGTTTGAAATGTTTTTGCAAACCGCAGACAAAGTATATAAACACAAGCTAAACAGAAAACGGATCTATTACGGTGCGCTCGCCGCAATACTGGTGATGGTCTGGTGGGGATTATTGCGTTATTTTAATGTCAAAACAAAAAAAGAGAAAAATTACTTTAAGGACTACGTCCAAAAAAGATCGGGAGGACTTTTAGATTTATATAATAATCTCAGATAAGAAAGCCTATTAATTTTCGATGCAAAAGCGATCTTTGGCTTAATTAGAATTCTGTGCTGATTGTTTATATCCCATTTTCTCAAGGGCGAGTTTCAGGGTTTCTTCTTGATTACTCTTCCTTGTTAGCGTAATTGTTTGTATAGATGTAGAAAGTAGTATAATCAACCAATATAATGAAAGAGCTTGAAGCAGTTTTATTTGATGTAGACGGTACTCTACTCAATACGAAGGAATTTATTTATCAAGCATATGAGCATACTTTCAAATCGCACAATCTTCCTTCTGTGCCAAGAGAAGAATTAGATGGCGTTATGGGAAAACTTCTCGAAGACTGCTATAAACATTTTGTTCCATCCTCACAGGATCTAATGATTCTTTGCGAAACCCATCGTACCTTCCAAACCAAAAATCTACACCTATCTGTACCTTTCCCTAACACCAAAGATACTCTTAATAAAATTAAAAAGGCCGAAATAAAAATTGCCGCTATTACATCTCGATCGCAAAGAACTTCCACCCATAATTTAGAATTAGCTGGTATTAAAGATAGAATTGATGTGGTAATTTCCGCAGAAGATGTAACAAGAATTAAACCTCACCCTGAACCACTGTTAAAAGCGCTTAAGCAACTAGGGGTCAAGCCGGAAAAAGCTGTTATGGTAGGCGATACTGATGCAGATATTTTAGCCGGAAAGAACGCTAAAACCAAAACAATAGGTGTTACCTATGGATTTCATGGAAAAAGAATCGTTGAGAGTAATCCTGATTACGTAGTTGATGATATTGCCGAGATTATTCCAATTATTCTGGCTTGATTAAAATTACTGGCGGAAAATTGTAATCTGTAAATTTCTTTATACACTAAATGCCTCGACTAACTAACTTCTGTATCCTATCTTCCCCAGGGCGAGGTTGAGAGTTTCTTCTTGATTGTGATCGTAAGTATTGACTACTAAATCGTAATATTTTCTGTCCCAATAAACCCAATTTTGATCATTATTCGCATAAAGTCTTCTAAATTTTGCTAAATGTTGTTTTTCTCTTTCCAAAACCTCTTCTTTCGCCTCTTCAATTGAAATTTTATCCCGATTAATCAAGCGGTCTATGCGAATATCTTCCTTATCATTTCCATGACTATCTTCACAGATAACCAGTATTTTGAATACTCCATCTATGCCTTGAGCATCAAATCCTGCGAGATGGCTTTGGATAATATGATTATTTTCATTTTCAAGCATGCTCTTAACTTTTTTTTCATATTCAATATCAAAATGGTCCGGTCTGCTATTGACCATTGCCTGACTAAGTTTTAATTCCTTATGAATTTTCTCAAATAAATCTCCGCCTTCCAGAAAATCCCACCCTAAAACTTTAGATAAACCTTTAGCCAAAGATGTTGCCCCAGCACCAATTTTCCCTGAAACAGTAATATTCCTAATGTTTTGAAGCTCTGTCTGTTTATGCATAAATTTTAAACTTTCCCAACCATTAAAACTTCTTCAACCAGCCTATTTGCATAGCCGTATTCATTGTCATACCAGGCGATTACCTTAACCATATTGCCCGCAACAACTTGAGTTAAAGATAAATCAACTATTGCCGAATGGGAATTGCCGATAATATCACTGGACACGATTGGCTCTTCAGTTACTTCAAGGATACCTTTATATACAGGATTTTCCGCTTCTTTTTTGAAAACTTCATTTATTTCTTCTTTGGTTGTGCTTTTGGAAAGAAGAAAGGTAAAGTCCGATAAAGATCCAACAGCAACCGGAACTCGAATTGCCAAACCGCTAAATATCCCTTCCAGTTTTGGCAAGGCTTTTCCAGCAGCAATCGTTGCGCCGGTTGAAGTAGGAACTATATTTTGTGCTGCTGCCCTGGCACGCCTGTAATCTTTATGTCCTCCGTCCTGAAGTCTTTGATCGGAAGTATATCCATGAATTGTGGTCATCATTGCCTTCTCAATTCCAAAATTATCAACCATAATTTTGGCAACCGGAGTTATACAGTTAGTCGTGCAGGAAGCATTATTGATAAGATTTTCGCCTTTATATTCCTTGTCATTGACTGAAATGACAATCGTAGGAGCTTGCCCCTCGGAGCCTTGGCGAAGTGGGGCTGATAAAACTACTTTTTTAGCACCGGCTGTTAAGTGGGCTTTTAATTTTTCTT
>JBBTZX010000082.1:5430-11781 GCA_038061125.1 Patescibacteria group bacterium
GCTGATAAAACTACTTTTTTAGCACCGGCTGTTAAGTGGGCTTTTAATTTTTCTTCGGTTGTAAAATGTCCTGTTGATTCAATAACGACATCGACATTTAAATCCCTCCAGGGCAAAAGAGCAGGATCTTTTTGGGAAAAAACAGGGATTTGTTTATCGTTGATGATGATTGCTGACTCGGAACTTGCAATTTTGAACTTCGAATCCAAAGGGCCATACACCGTATCGTACTTTAGCAGATAGCTCCAGCCTTTGGCATCCGTTGAAGAGCCTGCGTTAATTGCCACTACTTCAATCTCTTGAGAGTATTTTTCCAAAATAACCCGATGGGCAACTCTGCCTATTCTCCCGTATCCATTAATCGCAACCCGAATCATATTAATATTACTAGTATATCATTGAACTAAAATTCATCAAGGGGAAAATTTAAATTTGTTGCTTATAAAACTGCAGGACATAGCGAACACTTTTTGAAGTAATATACAGAAAGTTAAAACTATGTCAGGAAAAGAAATAATACGATTGCAAAAATGGAGACTTGGCATTCTTCACCATGTGGAAGAATTAACGCATAATGTTACAAAAACTTGTAGATATTATGGCATTGGCAGGACTGCATATTACGAATGGTTAAAGCGATACCAAGAAGAAGGAGAAGATGGGTTAAGGGATAAATCAAGACGTCCTCACCATAGTCCAATGGCAACCCAAACAGAGATTGTTGCAAAGATTGTATACCTGAGACAGAATTATCACTTTGGACCCTTGCGCATAAAGATGTATTTGAAGCGATATCACGACATTGGTGTTAATAGGTCAACTGTATACAAGATACTTAAGCGTTTAAACATGAATCTTTTACCGGTAAGCAAACGATACCGAAAAACAAAAGATAGGTGGATTCGGTATGAGAAGCCTCAACCGGGGCATAGATTGCAAGTTGATGTAAAATTCCTTGAGCGAATAAAGGATACGAGACGAAGATACTACCAATTTACGGCAATAGATGATTGTACAAGATTAAGGATACTTAGAATTTACGACAAAAACAATCAATTAACAGCAATTCAATTCTTGGATTATGTTTTTTCTCGTCTTCCTTTCCATACGGAAGTCGTTCAGACAGATAATGGATCTGAGTTTCAGGCACAGTTTCATTGGCACATACTAGATAAAGGCATTAAACATGTGTATATTAGACCTAGAACACCAAGATTAAATGGGAAGGTTGAAAGATCACACAGGATTGATGAAGAGGAATTTTATCGTATGCTAGAAGGGGTAGTTATTGATGACGCTAATCTCTTCAACGAGAAGTTACAAGAATGGGAAAATTTTTACAATTTCGAAAGACCCCATTCTGCATTAAATGGGCAGACACCGTATGAGAGATTTAGAGAAAAAGCAAAGCTTTAGAGTGTAACCTATGTCTTGCAGCTCCACAGTTGCTTGACAAGGAAAAACAGCGCAGTATAATCGGCATATGGTAAATACCGAAGTGGAACGACGATCACAACCTCGAACAAGATTATCTCCCAAAGAACAAAAATTGCGCGTTGAGCTTAGAACGCAAGAAAAATTATTCCAAGATCTTGAGGCAATTGGGGTAATCGGTATGATTAACTCTGTAATCAAACCAGACGTAATTAGACCTTATAAAACGCATGCACAAGAGATGGAAGATTGGAAAAGAATAAAGGCAAAACAGGTCAAAGAACCAAGAGCTACAACATATATGGATCCTAAACTGGCAGGCAGACTATGGTTTGGAATGTGGGACCAAAAATGGACAGCGGGAGTATCTAGTCCTAGACAAAGAGAAGACGGGTCTTTCGATCCAACTTTAAGGATTTGGATAAGCAATGATACTACTTCATTTGGAATTTACCATGAGGAACACCAAATTCCGTTGAAATCTATGGCATTGTCTTATTCTCCTGAACATCTACTTATGATACAAGGGGCAGAAACAACATTTAAAGGTGTTGTAATTAGAGAAAATGTGAACAAAGATGTCATATCAACTGCTTTTAAACAAGCTCTTCAACATCCGACGAGCCGCCACCTTCCATCGTCTCGTCCTTCAAACGCAGAAATGTCAGCGCACTGTAACTATTAGTTAGTATAGTAAAGCCTCTAATCCGGGGAGTTTCTCTCCGGAGAGAAAAGAAAGCATTGCTCCTCCGCCGGTTGAAAGGAAACATCTGTGTTTGGGCATACAAGCGAAACTATCCAAAAGACAAATTTTATCCAGAAATCCTACAGTATCTCCTCCGCCTACAACCACATAAGCGCTACTCTTAACCAATCCTTCTGCTAATTGCTTACTTCCCTCTTCGCTTTTGATTATTTCCGATTTTTTATCTGAAATCTTGCCCAACGGCCCATTCCAAACAATTGTTTTGGCAAGACTGATGATTTGCAAAAAATTTTCTGCACTTTTTAACGTAATATCTGTACCTTCATTATTTAAATCTGCAACAAGCAAAGCTGATTTTCTTCCGCCAGCTGGCGGATTGATTTTTTCATGCTGAACCTTAAGCAATGTTTTTACATCTCCGGCTAATTTTCCTCCAACCAACACGTAATCTGCGATATGGTGCATTTTTTCAACTAAAGGCAGTTTCGTTTCTAGTTTTGCCCCGCCAATAATCACTACTAACGGACGCTTCGGATTTTCCAAAATTCCGGACAACACTTCTACTTCTTTTTGCAATTGAAATCCGGCAAAATGAGGCAAAAGTTTAGCCACTCCGACAATTGAAGCATGATTTCTGTGGGAAACCGCGAACGCATCGTTAACATAAATATCCGCAAGAGATGCTAATTTTCTTGCAAAAATTTGATCGTTGGTTTCTTCACCTTTATAAAATCTTAAATTTTCCAAAAGAAAAATATTCTGCCCAATCTCCCACCCCTCAAACTCCCCAAGCTTTGAATCATGAATTATGAATTGTGAATTATGGACGTTATTAAGTTTTTTCGCAAACCATTCCGCTACCGGTTTTAAACTTAATCCATGATTCTTGATTCTTGCTTCATAATTCAATCCTGTGGGCCTCCCAAGTTTTCCTGCGATAATAACCTTTGCTCCGTTTTTCCAAAGAAATTCCAAAGTCGGAAGTCCTGCTTTCAATCTAGAATCATCTATGATTTTCCCATCCTCTATCGGAACATCCGTGTCCAATCGTAAAAAAACTCTCTTCCCATTAATTTTTGCGTCTTTTAAATTTGGCAACTGCATATTTTTATTATACACAAAATGCGCATCCTTATGATATAATTCCCCTCACTATGGCAGTAAAAACAGTTATTCAACTAGGTCATCCGAAATTAAAAAAAGTAAATGAAGAAATTGAAAATGTAAATTCTCCTAAATTCAAAAAATTGCGCAGAGATTTGATAGATACTATGTTTAAAACAGGACTAATAGGAATAGCAGCATCTCAAATAGTACAGAACTGCATGATGTTCGTAACCCAACCAAGAAATACAAAAGCAAGAAAACTGGGCAAAACAGATAAATTAAGAACATATATCAATCCAAAAATAACATTTAAATCTCAAAAGGAAAATATAATTTATGAAGGATGCGGAAGTGTGGTTAATGGAGATTTATTTGGTCCGGTATCAAGACCTGAAGAAATCGAAGTAGAGGCAATGGATGAAAAAGGGCAAAAATTTAGATTAAGATGTGATGGAATTTTGGCCAGAGTTATCCAGCATGAATACGATCATTTAATGGGTGTCGAATTTATCGAAAAAGTTACGGATTACAAGAAAATTATTGTCGGAGAATACTATAGAAAAACTGTTAGAAATTCCAAATTGCAAAAACAAAACTCCCTAATCACAAAAATTGAGTATAGAAAAATTTAAGTTGATATATGTAAATTTTACGCCCCTAACGAGAATCGAGATGAGGCAAACTTCTATCAACAAGTTTTTTATTTTGTTCTTGTTTAGAATATTGAGTCCCAAAAACTTCTTGAGCAATAAATTCATATCGTTCTCTTAAATTATGAGTAAATGGAGTGTGCTCTTGAGTCATTTCTTGATCCCAATTGTCTTTGCAGGATGAACAAGGATAATTTGCAGCCTCATCCAAAATCTTTGGGTCTCTTGTTTTTACAAATTTCAAAATATAAGTTTTTAACGCATCTCTACATGTGGGGCATCCACCAGTTTCCTCTTTAATTTTTGCACCAGAATTAAAGCCAAATAAGGATACTTTATTCCTCATTTCTTCCGGAAGACTCTGTAATAGTTTTACGACAGTTCTATATGAGGGAGTTTTGTACATACCATGTTCCCCTAACAAATAGGCTAAAGTGTATGGTTTTAGATTCATAAGACCAATGCCTACACGATCCGTTTTGCCTCCATCTTCTGCAAAAGCCCATTGGATAGTTTTTAACGCATCTTCGTATGCTTCTTTTTCTGATAAGAAAATGGGCTTAAGAAGCACATGGGTAAATACTTCGATATTGGCTGCGCGTAATAAATCAACAGCTTTCTTGTAAATATCAAGATTAAGCATTTTGTTTATTGAGTATCTACTAACATCAGGGTCAATTGTTTCAAGTCCTAATCCCACTTCAATTTTCACATCACCCAACAACTCTTTCATCTCCCCAATGATTTCAGATGTAATAAACTCTGCTCGTGACTCAGTGGCAAAATATTCAATACCATTTTCCTTAGCCAATCTATATATTTCCCTTCTTAGCTTAGGGGACACTTCTTTGTCGTCAAACAGAGACCCGCTAGGTGTTATTACGATTCCCGGTTTGCCTTTTAATTCCGCAAATTGCTTTGTTAGTGCAGAAGTTACTTCTTCTTCTGTAAAGTTTGTTCCACGACCAAAATTACACATTGTACATGCTCCAGCTTTGTCGAAGCTACACCCTCCAGTCTCAAAATAAACTGCAGGCCAATCATATGGTTTACCGTCAAATTGCCCTGGCATAAAATACATTCCAGTAGGTTTTCCTTTTTTTTCTTGCGTTGATATCGGCCTGTCTTCCGAACGTAGTTTTCTCATAACGGCTGCTAGGAATGGATTTGCTCCCTTAACCCACTTCAAGTCAGGACGCATTCGGGTTTCGCCAAATAAGATATTTGCCTCGCTCATAATTTTATTATAGGGCTAAGGAAAATTAAGTTCAAGCTAGGAAGGGTGTCTGTTTTTGGCAGGATGACAACAAAAAAAGGTTTAGTCTGTAAATTCCTGACAAAACATCTCGCCATAAATTCCCCCATCAATTACCCCTATTCCAATTTTACCAAAATTCGAAGATAAAATATTAGCTTTATGTCCCGGACTTTGCATTAATCCTTGCATTGCCAGTTCTACGCTTGGGGAAAAAGCTAAATTTTCTCCTGCATAAGTAAAAGAAATATCAAATTTCGCCATTCGGTCAAACGGAGACAATCCTTCAGGAGTATAGTGGGAAAAATATCCCCTCTGAAACATATCCGTACAATGATTTCTTCCAACATCTCTAAGATTTGTGTCCAAATCCAAAGAAGACAGCCCTCTTGAAAGTCTTTCTTGATTTACCATTGCAATCATTTTGCGTTCTGAAATTTTATCTGTCTTCAAGTTATTTGTTTGGAATTGGAGCTTAACAATTGCGTTATCTTGAGATTCAACAGTTAAGAAATTCAGCGTTTCATTTAATGCTCCTCCGAAAACTTTTTGAATATTGCTTTCAAACCCTTGGGTTTTTTGCACTAAAACACTGCCTATTTTCGAAGAAGATATTGAACTCTTAAGAAAAGATGAAAATGGAAAAGATATTATTAAAGAAAGAATAAAAGACAAAAGGATAAGTGCTGACGCAAGAGAGGGAATTATTCCCAAAATGCTATTTGTTTTCTTTATAAATTCCGGCGCTTTGGAAGAATTACTAAACGCTGCATTAATTATTGTTTTTAAAATTAAACTTATAATTAGTCCGCTAATGACTGCTACGATTAAAAAACCTAAAGCCTTGCTAAAACCTGAAGGTATGGTGATAAATTTTGTTAAAAGAGAGGCAATTGCGCCATAAAACTTAAGTCCGGCGATAAAAGAGACGACAAAGCCAAAAAAATCTATTATTGATTGGACAAAACCCAAAGATAGCCCTTGAATGATATAAACTAGAACTACAACAAGAATTATTCCGTCTACCCAATTAAACCCGTTCAAAAAACTTAAGTTTGCCATAAACAATATTTAAATGATATCATAAAACCTATGCCTCACTTAATAAAAGATATCCGAAAAAGAATAAAAAAGATAAAACGCTGGAAATTGTTTAGCATTATCGGTTTAATTATCATTCTTTTTGCCGGTTTTTTATA
>JBBTZX010000083.1:0-8882 GCA_038061125.1 Patescibacteria group bacterium
CCTGTCTGGACTTTCCTCCCGCCCGCAACTGCGTAGCTGTTGGCGGGTAACGGATCTTCTTCCTAGAGCAAAACGTATTGTAGTACATTAAAGAAATAAAGGCAAATGGGGATTATTTTCGGCTTGTTTGTTCGTTTATCTTATTTACGGAAAACTCCAAAAGAATCTTAATAATTGCGGCTATAGGAACCGCTAATATAACTCCCAAAAGACTCCATACGTGTCCTCCTGCCAATACTGCAAAAAGGATAATTAGGGGATGCAGTTTGGTTATCTTGCCCATAACATAGGGGTTTATAAAATAATCTTGAAATTGCCTAATTACAAAGTAAACAGCTGCTACAACTAGAGCTCCATAAATGGGCGTTAATGAGAAATTAACGGTTCCCGTTACTAGAACCACCAAAGCTGCCACGCCTCCTGCCACAATCGGTCCAACAATCGGAACTATCTCTGCAAAGCCGGAAAAAATGGCCAAAATTAAAGAAAACCTAACTCCAAGTATGGAAAGGGCTACGAAAAGCATAAAGGATACTATAGCCACTATAAGGATTTGTCCGCGAAGGTAAGCTCCCAATACGCTATTTATTTTACGAAGCAGTATTTCAACCTCTATCCTATAATTTTTTGGTACAAAATTTAAAAGCTTGTCAAGCATACTTTTTCCCTCTTTCAGAAAATAGAATCCTGAAAAAAGGAAAATGAAAAAACTTACTATTCTGGATATTGCCGTTGGGAAAAAACTGAATATATCTAACGGCAAAAATATTTTTGATTTTTCTAAAGATACCACTGTTTCCTGAACTGTTGGTTTTAGCCAATACGGAAGAGTTTCGATTTGGGATTTTGTAGTTTTTAGTAGATTATTCGTAAGATTTTTAAGTTCCGATGATTCGTCAATTATCTGTCTTACCAAAAATAAACTTGAAACTACAAAAATAGAAGCAATTATAAGATAAATAATAATTATCGAGAGCGACCTAGAGAGTTTTATCCTATTCGAAAAGAAATTAACAACAGGATTAAATATGTAAGCAAAAATACCTGCCAAAATAAAAGGGATGAGTATTTCTCTTTCTATGTAAATAAACCACAACGCAAGTATGGTCAGCCCTAAATAAAAAGCTGTCCTGATTCTTATGGTCATACAAATTACCTAATTCTATCTTACCGCTTTTTTAAGAGTCTTTCCAGGAGTAAATCCGGGAGCCTTTCTTGCCGCTATGGTTATTTTTTCACCTGTTTTTGGATTTCTTCCAACTCTTTCTACTCTTTTCCTAACTGAAAATGTTCCAAATCCTGTGATCACAACCTTCTCCCCTCGTTTTAATGAATCCCTAATGGAGTTGATGACTGCTTGCACAGAATCTCTTGCAGCTTTAAGGGTTAAATTAGCTTTTTTAGCAACAACCTCTGTTAATTCTCGTTTTGTCAACTTATTTCACCACCTTTCTGGACAGAATAATTAGCTTAACAATACAATGTAAATTGCGAGTTGTCAATATATCAAATTAACTAAAAGTTCGGGGTTTCAGAAGATATTGCGCGAAATTCTCTAATTGCCGTAACCTTAACTTCTCCTGGAACTGCTAATTTTTTCGCTACCTCTTCTCTAATTTTTCCTGCTACTATAACCGTTTGACTATCATCAAGTTTGCCGGGATTTATGATAACCCTCAATTCTCTGCCTGCTTCAAAAGCATACGCATCTTCAACGCCTTCGTAACTTTTGGCTATATCTTCCATATCTTTTAATCTTTTTGCATATTCCTCAACATCTTCATATCTTGCGCCGGGGCGAGCTCCGGAAATTGCATCTGCTATGTAAACTATTACCGATTCCATAGCAGAGAAAGGTTTATCTTCATGATGTTCGGCAACACAATTGACAATTTTTTCCGGCAGATTAAATCTTTTTAGAAATTCTACGCCGAGTTTCACATGACTTCCTTCCCCATCAACAACTTTACCGATATCATGAAACAAACATCCAAGTCTGACGATATTCACATCAGCTCCCACCTCTTGAGCAATATGAATACCAATTTTGGTTTCTTCAAGAGTATGAACAATTAAATTCTGTCCGTATGAAGTTCTGAATTTAAATCTGCCCAACATCGCTAAAAGTTCAGGCGAAAGATTGAAAACTCCAACTTCATGCGCAAGCTTTTCTCCCTCTTCAAGCATAATTTTTTCCAGCTCTTGTTTTGTTTGATTTACAATTTCCTCTATTCTAAAAGGCTGTATTCTTGTATCTTTAATCAGTTTTTCCAGCGCCCTCCTTGCTATTTCTCTTCTGACTTGATTAAAACAGGAAAGCCTAATAATACCTTCCTCATCCAAATCGACATCTACTCCCGTTGCCTGTTCAAATGCCTTAATATTACGGCCTTCCTTACAGATAATTCTTCCCTTAATATCTTCATCTGCGATTTTGACCGTAGACACAGTATATTCTGCGATATAATTTAGGGCTCCATGCTGCATACTGTCTATGAGGATTTCCTGCGCTTGCTTATCGGCTGTTAATCTTGCCTCCTCTTCTCTTTGTTTAATAATTCTAGCTGCTGTTTGAGCTTCTTTTTCTTCTGTTGCTTTTATAAGCTGCTGCTTAGCTTCCTCCTCTGTCATTCCGGAAACTTTATGCAGTTTCTCAATATATTCTTCTTTTTTCTTCGCAAGATCTTGCTTTTCTTTTTCTATTTCTTCTTTTGCACGTTCTAATCTTTCTTCTTTCTCAAGAAGCTTTTTCTCAAGAGCTAGTAAATCATTTTGCGGCGAATTCATAATTTTACGAAGACAATAGAAGAAATAGGCCTTTAGCCTTTAAATTTCAGCGTCAATTGAGGATTTGAAATCTATTCCTGTCATATTTATTCCTCTGACATCCGCCAGCTGGCGGACTATTGTCTTTCCTTTAATAATATTATACTCTTTCGTTTAATACTTCGTCAATGGACTGTTTTATCGTATCCCAGCCAAATCCCTTCGAAGCCAAAAACCTCCCCAGTTTTTCATAAATCTTCTGCCTATCCAAACTTCTTAATCTTTTTATCCTCTTCTCGACCAAACTCTTTGCCTGTTCTAAGTCCGTTTTAATTCCTGATTCTTGATTCTTAATTCCTGATTCTATTTGCTCTTCGGTAATACCCTTACGCTTTAATTCTAATTTAATCAAACGCAAGCTTCTCGGTTTAGATCTATTTCTACTTTCAATCCACAATTTTGCAAATTCCTCATCATCTATAAACTTTTGCTCTTTGAGTTTTTGAATAACTTTTTCGATTACTTCCGAGGAGGCTTTTTTTTGAAATAATTTATCGCGGATTTCTTTTTCCGATCGAGGACGATAGGATAAAAACTTTAACGCTTTATTGTAAAACTTCTCAAACTCCTCCATTATACTTACTTTTCTTCAATTCCTACTTCAACCGGAGTGCCGGAGGTTTTGCTTTTTTTCAAAATTTCATCAACAATTTTTTTGGCCGTATCCGGCTTTTCTTTAAGAAATATTTTTGCTGCTTCCTTACCTTGACCAAGCATTAATTCTCCAAATCTAAAAAATGCTCCTGACTTTTGAATAATACCCATTTCAACTCCTACATCTACTATTCCTCCCTCTCTGGAAATTCCCGTATCAGCCATCACGTCAAATTCAGCAATTCTGAAAGGAGTAGCTACCTTATTCTTGACTATCTTAACTCTATGTCTTGATCCGATAGCTCGATCACCGTCTTTTAGTGTTTCAATTTTGCGAACATCCATTCTAACGGAGGAATAAAACTTTAGCGCCAAACCTCCGGTTGTGGTTTCAGGATTGCCGAACATAACTCCTATTTTTTGTCTTAGCTGGTTGGTAAAAATCGCAATTGTCTTGGATTTGGAAATAGCTCCGGTAAGTTTTCTTAAAGCTTGAGACATAAGTCTGGCGTGAAGTCCCATCATAGAATCTCCCATTTCTCCTTCTATTTCTGCCCGAGGAACTAGCGCAGCTACAGAATCTATAACCAAAACATCCACTCCTCCGCTTCTGATAAGACTTTCCGCAATTTCCAAAGCTTGTTCCCCTGTATCCGGCTGGGAAATCAAAAGATCATCCAGCTTAACTCCAATAGTTCTTGCCCACAGGGGATCTAAAGCATGCTCTGCATCTATAAAGGCTGCAATTCCTCCATGCTTCTGGGCTTGAGCGATAATTGATAGGCAAATTGTGGTTTTTCCCGAAGCTTCCGGACCAAAGATTTCGATTATTCTTCCTCTTGGCACTCCGCCTACTCCTAGTGCCAGGTCTACGGGAAGACACCCTGTTGAGATTACCGAGATATCCAGCTTCTGATTAGCTTCGCCAAACCGCATGATAGAGCCCCTTCCGTACTGCTTTTCTATCTGCTCCATTGCCAGCTTGACTGCATCGAGTTTATGTGAAGATTCTGAATTACTAATTGAAGCTGTAGATTTTTGAGAGTTAGGTGTCCTGCCCATAATAGTCTTTAGTCTTTTGCTAATAGTCTTTAGACAATAGCAATAAAACATCTTTATTGTAAGTACATCTGTGGTAAAATACAAGTGGTATTTTGTGCGACCAAAGACTAAAAGCTAATATGTATAGGTTTGAAAAGTTAAGAGTTTATCATAATGCTTTAGATTTAGTTGAAGAAGTTTACAAACTCACAAAAAGTTTGCCTACTGAAGAAAAATTTGCTTTAATAGATCAGCTTAAAAGATCGAGCGTATCAATTGTCTTGAATATCGCAGAGGGAACTGGAGGATTAGGAGATATCGAATTTAAAAGTTTTCTAAGAATTGCCCTAAAATCATTATATGAAACTGTTGCAGGATTGAAGTTGGCTGAAAAATTATTTAGATCAAGCATTAATGTACCAATAGGAAAATGCGAAAAAGTTGGAAAAGAATTAAACGCTTTGATAAAATCTTTAAGCAATAATAAGTCCAAAGACTAACGACTAAAGACTAATAGCTAATAACGGGGCATGGTTTAGTGGTAGAATGAACGGCTGGGGGTCGTTCGGTCCAAGTTCGATTCTTGGTGCCCCGACTGAAGGAGAATTTTATGGAATTAGGACCTGAAAATGTAAATCAACAAGCTAGAGAAGATGTCGTTAGGAAGCTTAAATCCCTATCGGAGCCAGGAACAGACATTACGATAGGAGAAATAAATGGAATATTGGGAAAAGTTGGAACGAATATTGATTGCTATCGCATATGTCCAGGCTGTGCCAGTGACGAGAAAACTGAAAAGAAAAAAGTCCATTATGTGGGAGAAAAAGTTTCTCCGATCAATCCTAGTGAAATACCGACAAATCTCATAGAGCATGCTAATCCTACTTTTTGTCCTGATCATAGGGTAAGATTCGATCTTCCCCTCTCTAAGGTTGTTCTCGAAAATAAAGTAGAACCTGTTAACATAGCTTGGTATGTACTTCCGGAAGGAACTAAAATTGATTTAAAAGAAGCAAATGCAAGAAACGAACACTGGAAAATATATGACTATAAATATGTAAATACCGTAAATGGAGAAACAATAACAAAAAATCTCCAGGTTGTATTTTTCTTAGACAAAAAACAATACGAAACACAAGATTCAAGAGACAAAGTAGTAAAAAGTCCAATGGGAAAAACATTACCAACTAAAGACATACAAATATCTACCGCAGCAGAATTGATGACCCCAAAGCAAGAGCTTCTCCCGAAAGGACCAATTAGAATAAAATCGACTACGGCTACAATAACTTACGAGGGAAAAGATTATGTGCTTATAAACGGAGCTGTTTTCATGAACAACATGTTGACGTATGCTGAGAAATATGGATATCGAATAGATCCCGAAGACCCGACGAAAATTACCTTTGGCGGTCCAGAATATATAGCGCAGGCGAACATGAGTGATGAGCAATTAAGAAAAGTAGCGAATAATATTGAAGAAGCATTTCGTACGATTATAGGAATAGATAGAGCAGTATCTCAACTCTCTTCAGATAAACGTAAAGAACTCATGAGGAAAACGGGAAACAATCAGGAACGTGAAAAACCGTAGTAGAAATCTTTAAACAAAATTTAATTGATTTGCAAAAATGAGCTTCGAACGCGAAATTATTTTAATAGTTGACGAAGTATTGGATTTTGGCGTTCTTTTGGGCACTATCCAGCCAAACTTGGAAAACTGTTGACAATTTCTGTTGCTCCAACTGCTGTCTTACCTGTTTTTTAACATCATCCGGAGCTAAATCTGCGGGAATTGAGCTTTGGTTTTTATCTATATAATCTGTGACTTCGCTATCTGCAACTTTTACGTCTTTTGCGAACATCTTTTCTACCAATTTTTGAATTTTAATATCTCTTGTTAAATCTTCCCTGGTTATTTCTTGAGCTAACATCGCCTGATCCAGAGTCTGCCCTTGGCTCGTAAGACCTGTTTCTATTCTCTTGATGTCGGCATCTATTTCCTTTTGACTGACATCTATTTTTCTTTTCTTTGCTTCCTGGGAAATAAGAGTTTGAGTCACGAGAGTGGAAAGCATTTGCTTGCCGTCTTTTTTCTCCAACTGTAAGATTAACGAAAGCCGAGTAATTGGTTCTCCGTTAACTACAGCTGCGACGAAAAGCCCCCTGAAGTAGAATAATAATCCTGCAACAATAACAACGATAAGAGTTATAAAAACCCTCGGCATCTTAAGTTTCTCCAAAATAAATGATCTTTTATCTTCTTGAATTTTTGCTACGGCTTTTGTTTTCTTTACCATTACGACATTATATCACGAAATTATATAAAAGTCTTCAAATAAGTATGATATACTTAAGTCGATTAGATGACGAACTTAACTCTTCCAAATCATGTGGCAATCATTCCCGATGGAAATAGGCGTTGGGCGAAAGAACATAATCTTCCTAGTTTTGAAGGGCATAGGAGGGGATTTAATGTGGCAATAAAGGTTGCAAAAAAAATAAGAGCAATGGGAGTGAATACTCTTACCATATGGGCATTTTCAACTGAAAATTGGAACAGAACTCCAAAGGAAGTTGATTACCTTATGAAAATGTACGGAATTTTTATGGATAAAAATCTGGAAGAAGCGCTGAAAGAAAAAATCAGAATAATTCACCTCGGAAGAAAAGATAGAATCCCTAAAAGCCTACTTAAAAAAATTCAAGACAGCGAAGAGAAAACAAAAAATTTCCAAAATTACGTTTTAAATATTGCCTTAGATTATGGAGGACGGGATGAAATAATACGAACAATCAGGCAAATGGCAAATGGCAAATGGCAAATGGCAAATTTGACAGAGGACAACTTCGGTCAATTCTTAGATACAGCGGGTCAGCCCTATCCCAACCCTGATTTAATTATAAGAACAAGCGGAGAAGAAAGAACTTCAGGACTTATGATTTGGCAAGCGGCTTATGCGGAATATGTTTTTTTCGATAAACATTTCCCAGATTTAAATGATAAAGATATCGAAACCGCTCTTGAAGAATACTCAAAGAGACAACGAAGATTTGGAAAATAGAATTAGAATAAGTGATTCTCTACCAAATGCGCTCCATTGCTTGGATAATTAACAATTGTTTTTTGAACTTCTGAAATTGTTTCGACTTTTTTAACAACTTCCTCAACATCTTTTTTCTGACAAATCAGATGAATATCTTGTCCAGTATTTACTGTAAAATAAACTTCTAATCCGTCTGCTCTCCATTTCTTAACAAAATGCATCACTCTTAAAGTTCCCGGCAACCAATATATAAGCGAAGGTGTTGAGGTTAACATAATTGCATGAAGCTCTAAAGCTTCTGCTTCCAATAATTCTCCGAAATTTTTAAAATCTTTTTTCTTCAAATATTGTTTTATTAATCTAATTTTTTCTTTTATTCTTGCTAAACGAACTGGGAAAAATGGACTTGATTTTGCCAATTTTTGCCCTTCTGTTGTGCTGACTTCTTTTTTATTTTTACTAACAACAGCTACCACATCCACAATATCCCAATATTCGGGAGAATATAAGGAAACCGCATGGGAAGTTTCGCTTGTATCTCCATCAAGCCATTCAACGAATCCATCGGGAATAGAACGGCATGCAGATCCGGATCCTTGCCTTGCAAGAATTGATAGTTCCTTTTCTGATAAGTTTAATCCTGCTGCTTTTACTCCGGCAACAGTTAATGCGGCAAATCCAGATGCGGAGGATGAAAGTCCTGTACCTGTAGGAAAGTTGTTTTTTGTTACGACTTTTGCTTTATAGTTTATTTTCGCAATTTTTCTTATTCTATCTAAATGCTTTATAGCTCTGCTCCCCTCATTCTCTTCCCTTATATCATTTATTACTATCGAGTCTTCTTTAGAATCTTTATTAAATTCAACCGTTGTTGTGGTTTGAAGATTACTTAAATTCATGGAGATACTACCGTTTTCGGGAAGTCTTAAAATCTCATCTTTCTTTCCCCAATATTTAATAAATGCTATATTGGATGGAGCAACTGCGGTAGCTTTCATTACTCAATTCTAACGCCTTCTGCGTTGGTTTTTAAATCTATTACTTCTCCAACAGAATTAATACCGTCAATGACTACTTGTCTTTTTTCTTCAGGCGAAAGCGCAATCATACAATCTCCTCCTCCTGCGCCTGATAATTTAGCCCCATAAGCGCCAGCTTTAATTGCTGCTGCAATCATATCATCAAGTTTTTCAATACTAACTCCTAATTCGCTTAAATATTTTTGATTCTGATTCATTAGGTCTCCAAATGTTTTCCAATCGCTTTTAAGAAGTGCCTGTTTTGCTTGCTCAACCAAAGTTTCAATGCTATCATAAATTTCATTAAGTCTATCTTGCCTATTGGCAAAAGATGCCTTTACCTGATTCATCAGCG
>JBBTZX010000084.1:0-27527 GCA_038061125.1 Patescibacteria group bacterium
CGTTGGTTAAAAAGATTTAATGACAAAGGAATTTCCGGTCTTGAGGATGATCTTTCAACCAGACGCCCAAAGACAGTCCGAAAGATGACAACTGCGCAAGCAGTAATTGACAGAATTAAGAGTATCAGGGGAGATGATGTTGAGAAATCAAAATATGAAATACAAGCAGAGTTAAAAGATGAAGGAGTAAGATGCGGAACAACCACAATACAGAAGGTCATAAATAGAAACCCCCAGCTTTTAAATATACAGCACAATAAAAGAATAAGGAAGCATAGAAACTACAAGATAGCCAGAATTAAAGCTGCAATTGAACTCAGGGAGAAAGATTTAGGATCTTTAGTACAGGTTGATACTAAATATTTCTATGTCCTTAACAAAAAGTTTTACATCTTTTCCGCCATTGATTGCAAGTCAAGATATGGCTTTATTTACTGCTACAGAACAATATCCTCTGCATCCGGAAAAGATTTTATCAGAAGAGTAAGGGAATATTTCCCTTTTCCAATTCAGGCAATTAATACGGACAATGGGAGCGAGTATTTACTGGAATTTCACAAAGAGATAATCTCCTGGGGTATTCCTCACTTCTTTACAGATCCCCATTGTCCTAAGCAAAATGGCAGAGTTGAGAGATTTCATCAGACAGCAGAATACGAATACTTTAATTATCAGGACGATCTCCTGGATGAATTGGATATGATTAATGAAAGATGTATGGAATTTAATACGAAATACAACTATCATAGATATCATGAAGCAATTAGGTATCAAAAACCAGGAGAATATGTCTTAATTCTATTACAAGAAAAAGAAAGGAGGAGACGTTACGGCATCTAGGTGTCCAAGACAAAAATTTGACAAACGCCTTATAATTGTGATATAATCCAAGCATATGGCAGGTAGAGAAACACTAGTTCCACAAGTTGACTCTAAAATTCCAACAGCATCGGAAGGACTTTATAGGAGAACTTGTAATGTTTTGGCAGAAAGAGGCTATACTCGATTTGCTCGTTCTAATTCAACGTCAATTATTCAGCCTTTTGAAAATAAGGCAACAAAAGGTCCTCTTGATTTTGTTGCTAAAGTAATACATGGTACTGCTCCTTCGCAAATAGAAGTTGCCATTAATCCTGATAAGGTGGGAACAAGGAGGAGGGGTGATTTGCCAACCGGTGATATAGTTAGGGAGATGCTGGAAGCAGAAATCGCTCTTAAGAGCGAACTTCCAGAGGAAGTAGGAAGCGTCATCAGTATGGGTATACTACATACTTCTAGAATTAAGTTAACTGATTTATCTGGTAAAGAAATCTATATCTCTCGCTGGTGGCTTGACGCCCTTGGTCCTGACGGCGTCTTTACCAGTTTCGTAGTAGTGCTTCCTCGAAAATTGGTTGCTTGATTTTTTGAAGCACTTGTACTTCCACTTGTCAAGTGGGAGCACGAAATAAAGCAGCGCTAGACGAGCCTAAGATTAGACCAGATGTTGCCGCAGAGTAATTAAATTTTTGCTTCCTGTGTTCTCGATATTTCGCAGTATTGCAATTTTCTTCATACTGGCTTAAGATTAATCCAGCACCTTTTTAAAATATAGCAGTAGAGCCTGTTTAGGTCGCAGAAAAAAGGTGCAGGATAAATGAGATTGGAAAATAAAGTTGCTATTGTTACAGGCGGAGGATCGGGAATCGGGCAGGCGATTGCTATTTTATTCGCCAAAGAAGGCGCCAAAGTCGTTGTCGCCGGCAGAAGACTGGAAGCTTTGCAAAGTACAGTAACGGAAATTGAGAAATCAGGCGGTGAGGCGCTCGCAGTTACAGCGGATGTTTCTTCTTTTTCTTCAGTGCACAATCTTATCCAAAAAACTTTGGAAAAATTTGGGAAAATTGATATTTTGGTGAATAATGCAGGCATTTATTTGCCGGGTGACGCAGTTTCAACAACCGAAGAGGATTGGGATAAAGTTCTGGCAATTGACGCTAAAGGAACGTTTTTGTGTTCCAAAGCAGCCCTTCCATCTATGCTAAAGCAGGGGAAAGGAAAAATTGTAAATATTGCTTCTATAGCAGGATGGGTGGGTTTTGAAGGGAGTACTGCTTACTGCGCGGCAAAAGGAGCGGTGGTTAATCTGACTCGGGAAATGGCTTTGGACTATGGACCCAAAAATATCAATATCAATGCAATTGCGCCCGGAATTATAGAAACAGATATGACTCAAGGTTTCCTGCAGGATGAAAACGCCAAAAAATCCTTTTTGGCCAAAACTCCGATGGGAAGAATTGGCAAGCCTTTGGATATTGCTTATGCGGCTTTGTATCTGGCATCGGATGAGTCGGATTTCGTTGCTGGAGAAATATTGGTAGTTGACGGCGGATGGACAGCAAGATAATGGATGGAAAATTATTGAGGAAGAGAAGGGATAATTTATAAAGCTGCGACTGAAACTGTGAGGGTTTCGCCGTCATAGTCAAACTTAAATTCTAAAGAAACATTTTTATTATTGGTTATATAGAGATTTTGTAATTGATCTGAATAGTTTTCACCTGGATAGGCGTAAATAGCCACCCCGAATTCTCTTGGGATTTGAGAAATAGGCATAAAATCATGGTTAGTAGGTACTTTTGTCTCAAGCCCAGCATCCTTCGCAGCCCAATAAATAATTGAAGCTAAATGACAGATGCCATCTCCTACAAGATAGCCATCGGATTTGAAGCCTTCCTGTGAATTGAAATGCGCGCTTGTGGTTTTGGCAATTTTGCCCTGATATTCCGGTAAGACATCATCGTGAAAAGCAAAAGTCTCGTTTGGCTTTAAGGTAAAGCTATAATGGAAAGGCTTTTCTATTTCCTGCCAATTTACCTCTTTATCTTTTGCTGTTTTATCTGCCAGATACGCGACGTTTAGCAAAATATTGTCTTTCATTACGTCGTTAACAAACTTATTAGAATATCTTTTTTCCAGCGATATAGCACGAGAAGAAAGCACCTGTTCGGCAGGCTTATCTTGTGGGGGAAGACTTTGGGCAAAGGGTAGGTTTATGCCAAAAAATAGCATAGTTCCCAAAAGCGTTAGAATAAACATAAGTGTTGCAGTATATCACACTATAAGCCCAAAGTCAAGCGCGTAGGGAATACGATATCCCTACTTTACTTTTAGCAAAAATATCGTCTATGATGGATATATGAAGAGGATTTCTATTTTTCTTTCGGTAGTTTTTCTTATTGTTCTGGGAGTTTTTATTTACAAGCATAATGTTGACAATACATGCGGGAATTCAATTTCCTGTACTAATAATCTTACAGGCAAGTACGAGAATACGAATTCGGGAGTATTTCTTGGTAGGAAAGTAAGTATTCCAACGGAGATCGCAGAGAATATATTAGCCGGGGGAGTAAGGTCGGTTTTGGGAGACACAACTGTTCCTAAAAGAATTGAAGTTAACCTTAACACCCAGCATCTTTATGCATTCGAGGGAGATAAGATTGTTATGGATTTTCCCATATCCTCCGGCAAGTGGTATCCGACTCCAACTGGCACATTTCATATCTGGTCGAAGTTTCGTTTCGTGCGTATGGAAGGCGGAAATCCGGCAGCTAATACGTATTATAATTTGCCCAATGTACCCTTCGTGATGTTTTTCTACAATAACGATATCGTACAGTCCAGGGGTTTTGCTCTGCACGGCGCTTACTGGCACAATAACTTCGGCCATCCGATGAGCCACGGATGTATAAATATGAGAACGGAAGATGCTCAAAAAGTTTATTATTGGTCTAATCCGCCTGTTTCGGAGAATTCCACTTTCGCTAAAAACAATGAAGGAACAGAAATCATTATTTACGGACAAGCTCCGGAGGAGTAAATATATGGGTTTTGGAAAAAGCGAAGTTAAAATAATAATAGGCAGCATTGTATTCCTAATTCTGGCTGCGGTTTCTTATAAATTGTATTTTGCCGGACAAACGTCTACATCTCAAAATCAAATACTACGACCTTACCCAACTTCAAATAAAACTCAAGAACTGTCGGTTCATTCCGGAGACGGAACAGCACAGCTAATTATGCGCAAAGCCAGTCAAAAAGACAATTCTATTCTTTATTCATTTTTCGCTGCCAATGCTTCCGGCAAAATTGAGAGGACTTTATTTACCAAAAATATTCCAACTTCGGACACGATGATAATTCCTGCCAATACGTGGTCTCCGGATAACAAATATGTGTTTTTGCGGGAGAATAACTCTAATTCTTTCAGCGTATTCGTATTTAAAGCATCGGGAGAGGCTTTCGCAGACCAAGAGCAATATTTGGATTTGACTGCGCTTTTTGCCAAACGGAATTTGCCTTATACGGTGGCTGATGTAACGGGGTGGGATTCCGAGACGCTTTTGCATATGCATACAACTGCCAAGGAGAAAAACAGCAGAGGACCTTCGTATTGGTTCGACGTTACCGATCGGGCTTTTCTCCAACTTGCAACCCTCTGAATCTATTTTTCTTCTCTTGTGCCGACAAGAGAAGCAGAAGCTCTTTGCAAGTCTTGCTTCTGCATTCAGCTGCGAAATGGTAAATTGATTGATATTGTTTAATTCGCTTTTGAAAAGATGATATAATTCTGTTGACGATATGATTATTACCAAAACAGAGACATTTACTAAAGAAGAAATAGCTAAATTAAAAGAGCAATTCGATGTCTATATAAAAACCGTTATTGATATTGAGAAAAAGATTTGTTCTGCCGGGGCCGATAGGCATTTTGAATCGGAAAAAATTCTTCTTGAACAAGGATCAAAACAATCCGATCTTTGGGGCGGGGGAATAGACCTAGATACAAAAATTATAGACGGTAATTCTTTTATCAATATCCGTCCGTCGGACAACAATACCGGCAATGAAATTCAGGATTCAAAAATTCGCGAAGAGTTTGAGAAGCTTACTAAATATTTTTTTAAAGAGATATATGAAGAATAAATTAGCATTATCCTCTTTGGCTTTAGACCTAAAACGTATGGCGCTGGCATACCACAGAGGTTCGGAAAAAGTAGCAGCCCGTTTTTTTGAGGAAGCTTTAAAAAGGAAACAGGAAGTGGATGTTTCAAAAATAAAACCTTACGTTGTTGATTTGCTTGATAAATTTGAAAAAATAAAATTTGAAAAGGAAAGAGATAAACGGGCGGAAGATGCGTTAATGTATAGCACTCTTTTTCAAAACGCCGCTCTGGTAAAGTAATCATATGCCGAAATTTAGTAAGAAGCGAAGAGAAGAAATCATGAAACAATTTGGCGGCAGGATGCCGACCAAAGAAGAGATTTTTCAAAAGATTATAGAATCTCAAGAAAGAATGGCACAAGCCTTAAAAGGAGCTTGGGAGACAAAACCGGATGATGCAGAAACTAGAAAGCAACTTTTGGAAGTGGGTGAACGATCTGCGAAGTTGAAAAAAGAAATTCAAAAAATGCTTAGCAAGAATAAGCCTCAATAAAATTCCCCAAACAGTTTTTGATTTTTAAAGATTCTGTTATAATAAAGTTTACCCGAATTTATGTTATCCAATATATCAAATTCACAAAAAATAACTATTATGGTAGGCGTTATGCTTGCCATACTTTTGTCTGCGCTTGATCAGACAATAGTCGCAACAGCTATGCCGCGAATTGTCAGCGAACTTCAAGGTCTGGAGCATTTGTCTTGGGTATTTACCGCCTATATGCTTGCCTCTACGGTGACAGTGCCGATATACGGAAAACTTTCCGATATTTATGGAAGAAAATGGTTCTTCTTCGGAGGAATTGTGATTTTTATTTTGGGCTCAATTCTTTCAGGGTTATCGCAAAATATGACCCAGCTTATTGTCTTCCGCGGTTTGCAGGGAATAGGCGGAGGGGCAATGATGGCAAATTCGTTCGCTATTATCGGTGATTTATTTGTCCCCGCAGAAAGAGGTAGATGGCAGGGAATGTTGGGAGGAATGTTTGGTTTGGCTTCTGTTATTGGTCCGACGCTTGGCGGATGGCTTACCGACAATGCTTCATGGCGGTGGAATTTCTTTGTGAATATTCCTATCGGTATTTTGGCGCTGGTGGCAATTGGATTTCTAATGCCAAAAATTACGTCAGGTATTAAAGAGAGAAGTATTGATTATCTTGGCGCTTTGGCCTTAACGCTTGGATTAGTGCCGTTTCTTTTGGCTTTGGTCTGGGGAGGAAATCAATATGCTTGGAGCTCTATGATGGAAATTGGATTATTTATTATGTCAACAGTATTTCTTACTCTTTTTGTTATTACCGAAAGGTTCGCCAAAGAGCCGATTATGCCGTTAGGGCTTTTTAAAAATTCCATCTTTGCTATTTCAGTTATTATTACTTTTTTAACCGCAATGGGAATGTTTGGCGCCATCTTATACATTCCTCTTTTTTCCCAAGTAGTTCTTGGCTTAAGCGCTACAAATTCGGGCACAATTCTGACTCCCTTAATGTTTGCGCTAGTCATAGCCAGTATTCTTGCCGGCCAAGTTATTTCCAAGACGGGAAAATATAAATCAATAGCGATATTCGGTATGGCAATGGTCGTAGTGGGGATGTATTGGCTTTCAACAGTGACTTCTGCGACTACGCAAATGGAATTACTGATGCGAATGATTGCGTTAGGTATTGGTTTGGGAATAACAATGCCTATTTTTACTATCGCCGTGCAGAACTCATTTGACAATTCTAAATTGGGAGTGGTTACTGCTTCAACTCAAGTAGCAAGAAGTATCGGCGGAACAGTCGGAGTGGCAATATTTGGAAGCGTATTGAATAATGCTTTAACGGGCAAGTTAAGCAATATGGCAAGCGATCCACAGGGATTTCGCGATGTATTTACAGGAGCAATTACGGAAGTTTTTCTTCTCGGCACTATCCTTATGGGGATAGCTTTTCTCGTCACATTTTTCCTGAAAGAAATACCGCTTCGAAAATCTCATACTGTTCGACCGGTTCTTGAGGAAGCGGGAATTGAAGTCGCAGTGGAAGAGGGAGAATTTACTCCGAAAAGTGAGCCAAGTCTAAGAAGCAAATAAATTATTCCTTGGGTTCCGGGGGAAGAAATTCTTCGCCGCCATTATCGGTTTTATCAGTTTGTTGCGGATATTCTTCGGGTTTAAGCCAATAAACATAAGGACAGCCGGTGGCTTTTCGCGCGACTTTATCCCATCCGCTTGTTGAGCATTTTTTCATCTTTTTGCCATTGGCGGTTGTATAAAGAACTAGCTTTTCTCCGCACTGCGGACATTCTTCATCCAGCGGTTCAGTTGTCCCATTAATCCATTCGACGAAGTCGCATCCGATGGCTTTTTTGGCTTCTTTATCCCAAGAGCCGCTGGAACATTTTTTCATTTTCTTGCCAAAACGGGTAACTGCCAAAATTAATTTGCTGCCGCATTTGGGACATTTCTCATCCAACTCTTGGGGTTCAACTTCAAACCACTTGACGTAATCGCACCCTTCATTTTTTCTGGTTTCCGGATTCCAAGAACCTTTGGAACATCTTTGCAGTTTGCGTCCTGTTTTGGTAACAGTTATTTCTGCAAGTGGAGAACCGCAATTGGGACACATTCCTTCTGGAGTTTTCTGAGCGTCAACTTTTGTCATATGAGTTTATATCGTACTGTCTTTGGAATAATAAAGTCAAGGAGCATATTATTGATTAACATTCTCCAATTACATTGATTTATGGGTGATTCAGAGAAAAGCGTACTGTCCGAACAAGATTTTCATCATGAAATAGAACGTAAATTTACAGTTGCTACGCTTCCCGATGCCCTCTTAAGTTTTCCTCATTTTACAATTACGCAAAGCTACTTAGGGAATGGTGTCCGTCTTAGGAAAATTAATGAAGATGAATATTTTCTGACCGAAAAGGTTGGAACAGGACTTGATCGTCCAGAGAAAGAAACTCCGATAACGCAGAAACAATATCAGCAAAAATTGCTTGAGGCAAATGGAGGAACAATTATAAAAGAAAGATATATTATCGAGCATAATGGAAGAAAAATAGACCTAGACGTATACGGAGGGGCACTGGAGGGATTGATTATAGCTGAAATTGAGTTTGATAGTGTTGAAGAAAGTAAATCTTATTTTCCGCCCGGCTGGTTTGGCGGAGAGGTCACAGGACAAGAAGCTTATGCGAATGAAAATTTAGCGAAAAATCAAAAGGCACCTTCAGATTTAGATAAGAGAAGAGACTTGTCTGCTCCAGAAGCAATAATTGTTCCGGAAAAATCATTGACCGAAGGGATAAAGTCGCTAATGGAAATGATTAAGGCGGAAAAAGAAACGAAAAAAGATGGTCCTATTTTCGTGATGGTTTCGGGAAGAACAAGCTCGGGAAAAACTTCGGCGGTTACAGCTGAAATTCAAAGAAAATATGGAGAAAAAGTTTCTGTTCTTTCAATGGATGATTATTCTAAAGGAAATAAATTTATTGCCGATATGGCAGAAAGGGGAGTATTAATTAATTGGGATCATCCGCTATACATGGATTTTGAATTAATAAGAAAGCACCTTTCAGAACTTAAGCAGGGTAAAGCTATAGATAAACCTGTATTTAGTTTTAAAACAGGTGAGAAGGAGGGAACCGAGTCTTTTTTGCCCAATGACATTATTATCGTGGAAGGTCTTTTCGCATTAAGAGATGAAATACAGGATTTGGGAGATGTTAAGGCATTTGTTGACATTAGCTTGCACGGAAGCATTGTTAGAAGAATTCTCCGTGACGTTGTTAGAACCAATATGGATCCGGCGCAAATTCTTTCTTATTATCTTAAAATTGTCGAGCCAATGTATCAAGAGCATATAGCGCCTACCAAGAAAAATGCGGATCTGGTTTTGTTAAATGAATATAATCCGCTTAACGAGGCAGCTCGATCTGGTCTTTTTGAAGTGCAGGCAAAATTTAAGGAAGTCGATATGAAAGAAAGATTACGTAAGGCAGGAGCGGAATTTTTAAATCAAATTCACCAAGAGGATCTTTATATTATTCCAAAGGATAAAGATATAAGAGCGTCGGGTGAACTTGTCAGGATTAGAAGGCAAGATGGGAAAATTTATTTTGCATACAAAGGTCCAAAAACAATTGGAGATGTGAGAATAAGGCCAAAGTTTGAATTTGAAATAGATGAGGAAACAGCTAAGGCAATTTTTGATAGATATGCAGATAAAGGAATAACTGTAATAAAGCAAAGAGAAACATACCTTTACGACGGAGTAATTGTTGCTCTTGATTCTGTAATGAAAAAATCAGGAGAAGATCAAGTAAGTTTAGGAGATTTTGTAGAAATAAGGACTAACGACAGGAAAAATGGGGAAGCAAAACTTAAAAGCGTTTGCGAAAGACTCGGTATTGCTTATGATAGAAAAATCACTGCTTCTTATTTCGAGATGTAAATTTCAAAAAGTTTAGTTTTGGATCTTTCTCCGGAAATAAGCATTACGCATCTTTTTTTAACATTAAAATATTCCGCTAAGGCTTCAATAACGGCTTGGTTTGATTTTCCTTCAAGCGGAGGCTTGTTGACATAAACATGTAAAGTCCCCAATAAGTCTTTCTCGATCCTCGGTCTTTTTGAATTGGGATGGGCAACAACAGAAACCTTCATAGCAAAATTTGCTGCCAATTATATAGTTTTTTATTCATGAAAAGATCCTTGTTTTTGGAGAGCGGCAATATGGACTCCATATGCCGCAAAATCAATTTCTGCGCTAGCACTACGTTTAATGGGACTTATCAACGACCCTAAACTCCATAGGACTTCTGCTATTTGAAAGTGGGTATGCACTACCCCATCCATTATATGATCCCTTAATTCAAAAAGCCTTTGTTCTGCTTCCCGATTGGTTAAAAGTTGCCCTGTGGAGAAGTTATCGTTTGGTCTACGGTAGAAGCTTAATAAGACTTGAGTCGCATTTTCTGCATTTTCGATACTTGGAGGAAATAGATCTGGTTTTCTGCATTTTTCCATATACCAGATTATAAGTTTACGTTAATAAATTGTCAATTAATTCTGCTATAATCTCCATGCAAATATGGAGATAAAGAATAAGGTGGCGATTGTGACAGGTGCATCTTCAGGAATAGGAGAGGCAGAAATCTTCGTGCACGATTGGATGAAGAAATAAATCTAAGAAAGTCATAATTTTGTCAGATAAATGTCAAGCCGCAGATTTTTTTTCGATTACACTTATTGTCTAGAGTAAATTTTCTAAAAGATGACAACTACAGAAACAAAAAGAGTTGAAGTTAGCGATGGCAATGAAACCATAGGGCAACCTCCGTTAACAGTTTTTTTAGAAGACGAAAGAGCTAAAAGCGTAGATCTTACCGGTGGGAAAGGAGCAAGTCTAGCGGAACTCCGATCTATCCCCGGCGTAAAAGTTCCCGAAGCTTTCGTTATAACCACTTCTTTATGTAATCAACTTCTTGAACAAAATCCCGAAGTTAGAGGAAAAATCGATCAATTGGATAGCCTATCAGTGGATTGGTTAAGAGCAAAACTGTCTAAGGACAATGGACGAGCGGAAATTTTGGATGAAGAAATTTCCGTTGTCGGAAAATCTTTAAGAAAGAAACTGGTTGACGTAGAGTTGCCGCTAGATGCAAGAAACGAAATCGTTGGAGCTTACGGTAGATTATGTGAAATAACTGGGGTGAATAATTTGGATGTTGCAGTGCGGAGTTCAGGTAAGAGTGAAGATGGGGGAAGCAACAGTTCTGCCGGACAATATGAAACCTTTCTTCATCAGCAGGGAGAAGGGGAAGTATTAAATTCTGCTAAGAAATGTTTAGCGTCTCAATTTACAGAAAGAGTAATTGTCTATAGAAATGAGGCAAGACTTGCAATTACAGATCAAGTATTAAAAGATTATCCAGGAGATACAGAAAAGGCATTGGCGGAAAGCAAAAAGTTTTCCCATAGAGAAGCAGGACTGGCAGTTGTTGTACAGAGAATGGTAGATGCTCATTCCGCAGGAGTTGGTTTTTCAATAGACTCGATTAGCGGAGCAAAAGTTGTCCGCATAGATATAAATTATGGTTTGGGTGAATCAGTTGTTAGCGGTAGCGTCACTCCAGACTCTTATTTCGTTGACCCTATTAGGGGTGAGATAGTCGGACGGACTTTAGGAGCAAAAACAATCAAAACTATTTACGCTAAAGGAGGAACGGAAAACGTAGCGGTTCCAGAAGGAGAGAGGAAGAGATTTGTACTTTCGGATGGGAAAATAAAACAAATGGCAGGTGCGATCGTAGCCATAAGCGAACATTATGGAAAACCCGTGGATACGGAATTTGCTTTAGATGCGGATGGAAAAGTTTATTTTACCCAAGCAAGATCCGAGACAGTTGCTTCACAAAAAGACCCGATGATAGTTAGAATGAGAGAATATGTTGTTTCCGAAGAAGAAGCTGGAAAAGCAGAGGAAATCTTTAAGGGTGGCATATCTGGTTGTCCTGGAGCTGCTGCCGGAATAAAGCTAATTGCAGAGACAGTAGGTGAAGCAAATACCCTTCTTAAATCTGAAAAATATAAAGGGAAAGATGTAATTTTGGTGACCGACAGAACCGATCCGGATTGGGTTCCCATAATGAAAAAGGTTAAAGGCATTATTGCTCGTGTAGGGGGACCGAATTGCCATGCCGCAATTGTTAGTCGCGAGTTAGGCATTCCTTGTCTTGTTGGAGCGGAAGACCAAATAGAAGCTCTTAAGGACGATAAAATTCAAGAAATAACATTAGATGTTAGAGGACTGAAAGTTTACAGAGGTAAACTTTCTTTGAAGGAGGCAGGAGAAGATATAGATGTCAGGGAAATACTAAATAATCCTACGGAAACCATAGTGGGAATAAATATGGCCATGCCTGAGGAAGCAAGAAAACTACATGCTTTAGCGGAATTGGGAGACAAATTTAAAATTTCTCTTTTGCGTATTGAATTTCTTTTGCAAGATATTGGAGTGCACGTGAATGCTTTAGTAGATTTCGATGAGGGAAAGATAGATCCTAACTCCGATTTACATAAGAAAATAGCGGATAAAATTGCAGGTTATGGAAGCGGAAGAGAGTATTACATAAGGAAACTTTCGGAAGGAATTGCCAGCATCGCTTCTACTTTTCCTAATAGCGATATAATTTTAAGAACTACAGATTTCAAAACGAATGAATATCGGAATTTAATTGGCGGCGAAAGATACGAATCTGTTGAAGATAATCCTATGATGGGAGAAAGAGGGCTAATTCGTTCACTATTCCCGAAAAATAGAACGGCATTCAAATGGGAATTGGAAGCAATTAAGGATGCGAGAGATATGGGATATTCAAATATTAAAATTATGTTTCCTGTCGTACGGGATCCTAAGGAGTTAACAGGTGGTCCTGAATTGGATGCAGTCGGTTTGAAAGGCGCATATGAGATTATGGAAGAAGTTGGTGTGAAAAGAGGTAAAGATGGATTGAGGGTTGGAATAATGGTTGAGGACCCAGCTAATGTAGTAAGAATCAATGATTTTATTGATGCTGGTCTAGATTTTATTTCTTTTGGGACAAATGATCTTACTCAATTTACTTTGGCAGTTGACAGAGATAATGGCGTGTTAGCAAAAATACCATGGTATGGAGAAACAAATCCTGCTGTTGTTAGTCAAGTTAGGGGAGTTATTAAGATATGTAAGAGTCGTGGTGTGGAAACTGGAATTTGTGGTAACGCCCCATCCAATAGTCCAGAATTTGTTCGAATGTTAGTCGAAGAAGGAATAGATTCAATTGGAGTTACGCCGGATAGAATTTTGCCGACCATTGGGTTAGTGAGGCAAGAAGAAGGGAAAAGAAGACCTAATGGGGCAGTAATTGGAGGAACAATATTTGTTAAAACTCCGGAAAGCGTTAGTAGAAATGGTAATCACCCACCAACAAATTAGAATAAAATTATAGATTTGAAAAGATGAAGTTTCCCTTTCGACCCATTGACTCATTTGCTTATCTATGGTAAAAGATATCTAGCAAATTTTACAATGAGAAAAGCTCAAGTTGCTATTATCGCAGCATCCGATTCGGATCTCCCGATTATAGGTGATGCGGCTGCAATTCTTGAAGAGTTTGGAATTCCTTACGAAATAACTATTTCATCAGCTCACAGATCTCCGCAAAGAACCGTGCTATATGTTTCAAAAGCTTATAGAAATGGCGTAAAAATTATTATCGCTGCGGCTTCTTTGGCCGCCCATCTTGCAGGAGTTATTGCTGCTCATTTTCCTCTTCCTGTCATTGGCGTTCCTCTTAAAGGAGGAGCTCTGTCTGGGGTTGACGCGCTTTACGCCACGGTTCAGATGCCTCCGGGAATTCCTGTTGCCACAGTTGCGATTAACGGAGCAAAAAATGCAGGACTTTTGGCAGTGCAAATTTTGGCAACTTCGGATAAATCACTTGAGAAAAAACTCATTCAATACAAAAAAGGCCTTGCGAAAAAAGTCGAAGAAAAAGCACTATTGCTTTCGAAAAAAGGCTGGAAGAGTTTTTCGGAGAAGAGATGAAGAATAATATTTTAAAAACAGTCAATCTGAAAAACTTAGGAAAAAAATATCAGGGGAAAGTCCGTGACTACTATATTTATAAAGGAAAACGGATTATTATAACTACGGACAGAGTTTCGGCATTTGACGTAATTTTAGGTTTTATTCCCCATAAGGGCCAAGTTCTAAATGAACTTTGCGCATTTTGGTTTGACAAAACCAAAAAAATTATCCCAAATCATCTACTTTCTATTCCGCATCCCAACGTGATGATTGTTAAGAACTGTAAACTTATCCCAATAGAAATGGTCGTAAGAGGTTATATAACAGGTGTTACGAATACCTCAATTTGGGGAAGCTATGAAAAAGGAGAACGGATTATCTATGGAATCAAATTCCCTCAGGGTCTTTCTAAAAACCAAAAATTAAAAAAACCGGTCATTACTCCTACAACCAAAGCGGAAATTGGACATGATCAAAGACTTACGGAAAAAGAAATTATAAAGAAAAAAATTGTATCTCCAAAGATATGGAAGCAAATGAAAAAAGCAGCTCTTGAACTTTTTGAGCGGGGGACAAGAATATGCGCAAAAGCCGGGATTATTCTGGTTGACACGAAATACGAATTCGGACTAGATGAAAATGGAAAATTAATGTTGATTGATGAAATTCATACGCCGGATTCTTCAAGATTCTGGATTAAAAAAACATATAAGGAGAGGTTCAGGAAAGGAGAAGAGCCGGAAAATTTCGATAAAGAATTCTTGCGTATTTGGTATGCGAAACGAGGGTATAAGGGGGATGGAAAACCTCCGAAAATGCCACAATCTTTTATTGACCAAGTAAGCAATCGTTATATCTCAATCTTTGAAAAAATAACCGGTAAAAGATTCAAAGTTGACGCCAGTCAGAATATATCCAATAAGATTATCAGCAATCTTAAAAATTATCTGCCTCGAAAAAATAAAATTAACTATTAGTTGCGAGCTATGATGCATACGATTAGGGTTTTGTCAAAAGACAGTATTTTTGAAACTTCTCCGAAAATTACAACAGCTAAAGTATATAGAGTTGAAGGAATAAGCGGCAAACAATCCAAAGTTTTGGCTAAAAAATTATTTTGTGAAAAGATAAATCAAGAATATACTTTAGATAAGCCAATCATAAGGAAGGCATCTGCTGTTATTGAAATTTCGTATAAGCCTGGTGTTATGAATCCGGAGGTTGCCTCAATAATAAAATCCGCAAATGATTTAAATATTTACCCTACTGCCGCAGACTCAAGTTACGAATACGGTTTTTATGGAAAAATAACCAAAGACAAAGCATACGAAATTATAAAAGCATTAGGACTGTTTAATAAAACAGTAGAATACATTGTGGAAATTCCCCCTAAAACACTTCTTATAAAAGGAGCCTTAGGAAAAACAACAATAGTGCCAATAAGGAAAATGGGAGATGAAGGATTACTGTCTCTTTCAAAGGATAAATTATTTCTAAATCTCCCGGAGATGAAAATAATCCAGAAATATTTCATAAAAATAAAAAGAGATCCAAAAGACATAGAGTTGGAAACTATTGCGCAAACTTGGAGCGAGCATTGTGCTCATAAAACTTTTAAAGCAAAACTTATCGTTGACGGGCAATATAAAAAGCCTCTCATAGAAAGAATTAAAAAAGAAGCCTTAAAGCATAAAAAAAATATTCTGTCTGCTTTCGTAGATAATTCGGGAGTTATGAATTTTTACGACAAAATGGCAATCTGCGGAAAAGTCGAAACCCACAATAGTCCTTCTGCCATAGAGCCTTATGGAGGTGCTGCGACAGGAAGCGGCGGCGTATTTAGAGATATTTTGGGAACAGGACGTGGGGCAAAAACTATCGCTTCAACCGACATCTTCTGTTTTGCAAAACCCGATATGAATCTTTCCAAGCTTCCTGTTGGTTGTCTTCCGCCGAAATATTTATTAAAAAGAGTTGTTGATGGGGTTAGGGATTATGGTAACAGAATGGGTATACCGACAAACAATGGTTCAGTACATTTTCATGATGACTTTCGTGCAAAGCCAACAATTATAGTTGGAGCTTATGGGATAACTCCTGTCAAAAATTCTCAAAAAGGAGAAGCCAAGAAGGGGGACATTGTAGTAGCAATTGGAGGAAAAACCGGCAGAGACGGAATCCATGGAGCAACGTTCTCAAGCGCAGAAATGACAGATCGGACTATAAATGTCAATTCTCAAGCGGTTCAAATTGGCAATGCAATTGAAGAAAAACGAATGTCAGATGCATTAATTGAAGCAAGTGGGGAAAATATTATACGTGCCATTCAGGATTGCGGAGCAGGCGGATTTTCTTCTGCAATTGGAGAAATGGGGGAAGCAACAGGAGTAAGCATTGCTCTTGAAAAAGCGCCTCTTAAGTATCAGGGTCTTTCTCCATGGGAAATCTGGATTTCCGAATCGCAAGAAAGAATGGTAGTTGCTGTTTCTAAAGAAAATTTAAGTAAATTTATTGAGGTTTGTAAAAAATACAATACGGAAACAACAGTTTTGGGATATTTTGATGCAAGCAAGAAATTGAAAGTGTATTTTAAAAAACAATTAATTTGTAATCTTGATATGAAATTCCTGCATCATGGTCTTCCCCAAAGAATAATGATCGCCCGAAAAAGTAATAAGAAAAAAGAGATCAGTAGTAAGAAATTATATTCACCAAAAAGCAAAAAAGAATGGATAGAAATTGTTAAAAAGGTTTTATCTCATGAAAACATTTGTTCTAAAGAACCAATCGTAAGGCTGTACGACCATTCCGTTCAAGGAACAAATGCTTTACAGCCATTTAACGGAGAAAAGCTAGATGGACCAAACGATGCGGTAATCTTAAGACCAATTTTAGATAAACCTTATGGCATGGTTATATCTCATGGACTTAATCCCATTTTAAACAGAATTGATCCGTATTGGGGGAGCATTTGGGCAGGAGCTGAAGCAATTTCGAATTATGTTGCCGTTGGGGGCGATTATAAAAATGCGTGTTTAATCAATAATTATATCTGGCCATTTCCCGATGAAGAATCATTATGGTCATTAGATAAATCCGTTGACGCGGTAGTTAATCTTATGAAAGTCTTAAAAATTCCAGTAATTTCGGGAAAGGATAGCTTATCATCAACATATAAAGGGAAAGACGGAACAGTCATAAAAATTCCGCCAGTCCTTTGCATGTCTATTTTTGGAAAAATCAAAGACGTTGGGAAAACATGCTCGGCTGATTTTAAAAAGTCTAATTCTATCTTAATTTTGGTTGGAAAAATGGATTACGGAAATTTGGGAGGTTCTATTTATTACGATACTCAAAATATAGTTGGAGATAATGTTCCAAAAATAAATCTTAAAATTTTGCCAAAAACTTTACGGGCAATACAAAACGGAATTCGCAGACAAAAAATTTTATCTACACATGATGTTAGCGAAGGCGGTCTTATTACAGCTATTTTTGAAATGTGCGTTGGGGGGAATATGGGAGCAGATATTGATATCGGGAAAATAAAAAATACAAAAGATGATTATATTTTATTTAACGAAACAGCCGGCTGTTTCATTGTTGAAGTAAAGAACGAAGATATTGCCGAAAACTTATTTAAAAACATTCCTTATGTAATTTTGGGAACAACGCAGAAAGGCAACTCGCTTTATGTTAGAAACAAGAACAGAATCTTATTTTCCGTGCAAGTGGAAGAATTAAAAAAAGTTTGGCAAGAGCCAATGGGAAAAATATTTAATTAAAATGATACTAAAACCTAAAGTATTAGTCCTAAAAACCGACGGAACAAATTGTGATGAGGAAACTGCTTTTGCCTTTAATCTTGCCGGTGGTGATGTGAAAATAGCTCATGTTAACGATTTAAGAAATAAAAAAGACAGCCTTAGAAATTATCAAATTTTGGCAATTCCCGGAGGATTTTCTTACGGAGATGATGTTGTATCAGGAAAAATTCTCGCTATTGAACTTACGTCATTTTTTTCGGAAGAACTAAGGAAATTTATTGAAAGAAAAGACACTTTGATAATTGGAATTTGTAATGGGTTTCAAGTTTTGGTAAGAACAGGACTTTTGCCATTTAGAAATTTAGGAAAAATGGATGCGACCTTAACTAATAATGACTCCGGACATTTTGAATGCCGGTGGATAAATCTTAGGATAGAGAAGAATAGTAATTGTGCCTTCCTAAAAAACTTAGAAGGAAATTTCGTTTCCTATCAAGTGGCGCATGGGGAGGGAAAATTTTTCGCAGATAAAGAAAACATAAGAAAGATTGAAAAAGAAAATTTAGTTACATTTAGATATGTTGACCAAAACGGAAAACCAACACAGAAATATCCGGAAAATCCGAATGGAGCAATAAATGCAATTGCAGGAATTTGCGACCCAACGGGTAGAATATTGGGTCTTATGCCCCACCCGGAAAGATTTGTAAGAGTAGAACAACACCCAAATTGGAGAAGACCCGACGCTAAAAAACCACAGGGTCTGCCAATTTTTCAAAACATGATAAATTATATTAATAAGCTAAAATGAAAACACACAGCGATTTTGAGAAAAGATACTTAATATTGTGTGATTTCGATGGAACTCTATTTAAAACGTCCGATCCAAGCCCTACGGGAATGACTGTTCAGAAAGCATACGTTCAAAGCCTCGACGACATTTTTGGCAAAGGTACTGGGGAATTGTTCTTTTCTGGCAATGGCTTTAATGGAGAAGGACCATCGCAAATAATACAAACTTTTTTAAGCACAACGAATGGAGACTTTGTTCATAAAATGCAAAATGCAAGGCGTGTATGTAAAGAACAAAACGGCCATTTTCCAAAAATAATACCGGAATCACAAAATGGAGAAATTCAATGGAGCGATGAAAAACCAGAACTGGCGCTCACCCAAATGCTAATTATTAGAAAACTTAGTTATCTTATGGGAGAGGTAGGAATTCCTGATAGGAATGGTAATTCGTGGCCATTACCATGCGAAGGAGTATTAAATTTTTTTTATTCCCTAGGTCTTCTTAAAAAAGAAAACGCACCAATAGATTTCGCAATTGTTTCATCTGGCCATGAGTCTTTTATAAGAAAAACTCTAGAGGCATGGAAGATGCCACAGCCTGATGTGTTGGTAACAGAAGACGATCTACGGCCTAGAAAATTTCCGCAAGAAGCAGAAGATAAATTTAAGCCAGGAGTATTCCCTGTTGCCTTGGCGCATTTCTTGTGGCTTAAAAATCAAGGGATCGTTTTTTCAAAAGAAATAGGGCTTGATACAAAAGAAAGAATAATACATATAGGGGATACTCCTACAAAGGACTTAGTAATGGCTGCTATGGCTGGTATTAAATGTAATTTTTTATATCCCCATACGTCATGGGAGTTCATAACGAAAAAATTGACGACAAACAAAGGTTTACTTGACGGAAGACCCTTAGTAGAGATATTAGGACCACAATTAATTGTAGCTGAGGGTCTTCCTACAGGAAGAAAAGAAAGAATATGAAAAATAATTGGTATGTGATAACTGGCGCGCCGAGTTCCGGCAAAACAACTATTATTAAACTTTTAGAAAAAAAAGGATATAAAGTTCTGTATGAAATAGCAAGAGCATATATTGATCAAGAATTAAAAAAAGGGAAAACTATACAAGAAATTAGAAAAGATGAAGCAAATTTTCAAAGAAAAATATTAGATCTAAAAATTAAATACGAAAGTAAATTAAATCCTAAAAAGATAACTTTTTTGGACAGAGCAATTCCCGATTCAATTGCGTATTATGAATTAACTAAAGTTCCACGGGACAAATATTTAGATAAGGCAATGAAAAGAACATATTACAAAAAAATATTTATATTTGAAAAATTAGAACTTGAAAAAGACTACGCAAGGACAGAATCAAAAAAAGATGTAGAAAAATTAGAAAGCTTAATAGAAAAAGCATACGAAAATTTGTCTTTCCCTATTATAAAAGTTCCCAAAATGGGTGTAGGAAAAAGATTAAAATTTATCTTAGATAATTTATGAAAAAAACTTCCATTACTTATCGTAAGTCTGGGGTAAATTATCAAGATTTAGATCCGGCTAAAAAATTAGCTCAAGCGGGAGCCTTAAAAACTTCAAAAAATCTTAATGAAAATGGGTATAAAGAAATTTCCGATATGAGAGGTGAGTCCGCTTTTGTTTGGCAACAGGGAAATGTTTTGATGGCATCCGTCATCGAAGGTTTGGGAACCAAAAATTTAGTAGCAGACCAAATGCAAAAAATCACAGGAAAAACTTATTATGACATTATTGGTCATGATACCGTAGCAACAATAATAAATGATCTTGTTAGTGTCGGGGCAAAACCGTTAACTATAAATGCATATTGGGCAGTAGGCCAAAGTGATTGGTTTAAGAATACAAAAAGAATAAAAGATTTAATAAAAGGATGGAAAAATGCATGCAATTTGGCTGGCGTCACGTGGGGAGGCGGCGAAACTCCAACCCTAAAGGGAATTATTGATCCGAATGCTATGGATTTGGGAGGATCTGCGGTTGGAATAATTGAAAACAAAGAAAAATTAATTTCGGACAAAAAATTAAGAGAAGGGGACAGAATTTTACTTCTCAAAAGTAACGGAGTTAACGCAAACGGAATTTCCCTGACAAGAGCAATAGCGAAAAAACTTCCGAAAGGTTATGCAACGCCAATAAATGTCCCGCGAAGCGGGATCCCGTCGCGCGGGAGAAAAATGTACGGAAAAGCATTATTAACCAAAACTAATATTTATGCAAAATTAATCCAAGATTTATTAAACGGCGGAATTGATATCCATTATATTTCCAATATCACAGGTCATGGTTTACGTAAAATTATGCGCGCAAGACAAAATTATACTTATGTAATTGAAGAAATATTTGAACCTCAAGAAATTTTTAACTTTATTCAAAAACATGCAAATTTATCCGACGAGGAAATGTATGCAACCTACAATATGGGTATGGATTATGCAATATTTCTGCCCCAAAAAGATATTGCGAAAGCGCAAAAGATTATTATAAAAAACGGCTTTAAAAGTATTAATGCGGGATACGTAAAGAAGGGAAGACGCCAAGTTATTATAAAACCCAAAAACTTAATATATAAAGGGAATACGCTGGATTTAAGATAGCAATATCCTTATTTACTTTTGCGAAAATCTTTTATAAGCTAGAAGCAAGATGGAAGAAGGTTTTGGAGATGAACGCTCAATCCTAGAAGAACTTCATGAAGATGAGAAAAAAATCCATGAAGACGAAAGAAAAATAAGAGTAGCATTTTTTGGAATTGGGGCGCTTTTCATAATTGTTATTATTGTCGGAATTTCTTATCTTACTTTACAATCAGCTAAAAGCCAAAAATCTGTAGATATTGCAAATCAATTAACTCCGGCTCCATTTAATTCTCCTGCCCCAAAATTAACAGAAACTCCAACGCCTACGCCAATAGTCATAGTTAAAGAAGTTATTAAGAACACTTCTGTAAAGGACCAATTTATTCCTTTTGGTAGCGGAAGCAATCAGACAAGTGACTGGGCGGATGTTTCGGGATTACAGGCAACTATAGACTTTGGAAGTTATGGGAACATAAAAGATGCCCGTTTTGAGGTATCTGTTAATATCCCAACAGCTAACCAAACCGCTTCCGTTAGGCTTTTCAATGTTACGGATAAACATCCGGTATGGCAGTCGGAAGTAACAACTACAAACAACGTTTATACGGTTTCACAGCCTATTATTTACGATAAGGGTATCAAAACTTACCAGGTGCAAATGAAAACACAGCTTCAGTTTTTGGCCAATCTTAATCTGGCAAGAATACACATAACTTTACAATAAATTAAAATAAATCCTTAAAATTCCCCAAACCCCTTTTCCATGTTTGGAATTTATTTTCATTTAGCTTGGTGGTATAATGTCGTCCGTGATGAAAGAAGCATTGTTGACTTTAGCAAATAGAGTAATGCAGCCTTTTCTCCCAAAACCAGAATTAAAAGCGGACGGGAAGAATTGGAGCGACTTGGTTCAAAATAGAATTACAGAGGCTCAAGCGAATGGATTGCCGCCTAGATTTGTTTATCTAAGCCCTGCAGGAGGATGCTATTTCACAGTCGAAGCAAAAGGTTCTCGTACTTTAATCTTTTACTCCATTTATCTTAATAACGCAAAGGACACCCCCGCAGAGCAGGCAATTGTTCTAGATAAAAATCGTGAACCAAGATACGCGCATGAGCTTAAAAAGCTAAGGCTAGGGGGAAGAAAGGCTTGGGCAATATCAAATGAGGGAAAGGACACTCGTATTGTCGGAGGCGCTTTTCACGACTTTAGTAAGGCAGAATTATTTGATACGCGAATAAATGATTATGCGACTTGGACAGGACAATATCCGGATGTAGACGGACTTATTAGAATTTTGGAATTCACAGAGGGTCAATGAATAGAGTCTAGGGGTAAAATTTCCCAAACCCCATTTTTGGTATAATGAATTCGTGAAATTAATTCTGTTATATGGACCGCCGGCTGTTGGAAAACTCACTGTTGCAAAGCAACTTTCCAAAACAACAGGAATATCCTTGCTTCATAGTCACATGATGCTGAATGATATCGCGCAAATTTTTGGATACGACAATCCAATTAGAAAAAAATTAGAGTTTGAATTTAAAACTCGAATAATGGAGGAGGCAGTAGGTGAGAGGATGGACATAATCACAACCGGAAGTATAACTCGCGACAATAGTGATTATTATAGATTATTGATGAAGCTCGTTAAGGAAAAAAATGGTACAGTTTTTCTTGTTCAATTTAAAGCCGGCAAGGAAGCATTGTTTGATAGGGTGAAGCACGAATCCAGAAAAGAGAAAATTAATTCAGTTGAAAAGCTTGAAGAGTTTTTCAAAAAATATCCGGAAAATCTGGAAAAATTTGGAGAAGGAGAGCAGTTGGTAATAGATACAACGAGACTTTCTCCTGAAGAATCTGCCCAGTTGATATTAAAACAGATTTTATCGTAACTAATCTAGTCTTCAAAATTCTGCTATAATCTACTCGTGTTTAATGGGGAGGTATATCGAAAACAACATGCTTTTCGATTGGTCGGAGCAGTAATTGATGGGGGAAAGGATCAAGTCGCCCCAAACGAATATATAAAGCGAATTATTCAATCTGCAATTCGAGTTAGAAACCCTTTGATAAAAGATGGCGATCCTTTTGTTGTGTTGGGAAACGATGGGTTAGACAGATCATGGTTTCCAATTGTTTCATTCAAGACTGAGAAAGATGCATTATCCCACGTCAAACGCAAACAGGATGAAGAGCCTGAATATTCGGATGGAAATGATGCTTCTACTACTTTTCATGTTTTTACAAGAGAAGGCGTGCATATTCGTAAGGAAGAGGGATAAAATTCCCCAAACCCATTTAATGCATGAAGAGATTTAATGTCTTCGAGATTTTTTGGCTTTGGCAATTCTTTCAGAGATTCGAGTAAAAACTTCTGCCATGATAGGATATTTACCTCCGTTTTCGGCAGTCTTAAATTCCACTGAGGCTTGGTTATTGCGACGGGTGTCGCGCATTGCGACAATAGCGTTTCCATCTTTTGTAATTTCTATATCTAAAAATTTGTTATTATCATTGGGATTTGCATCTCCATCAGGTATTCCTTTAATAATATATCTTGATTCATCCGGATTTTTCCCAACTTTTACTATTATATCGACATAGGATGGAAACAAATCCTTTGCCTTTTGTCGATTTTTATATCCTGGGGGAATTTGTCCTTGATATTGCATGAATGCTTCGGGAAGAATAGAAAGTTCTTCTGCAATTAGAGGAAATGGTCCGCCGCCAGCATATCTTCGAAATCTTATTGTTGGAAGCAATACATCGGTTTCTCCTTTAATATCAGTAAATCGTAGAAACACATCCTGTTGGAAAGCAAAATCCAGTGCCCAAGGGCTTTTGGTGTCGCTTGGTATTTCATTAACTTCAGTGGCATCCGCTATTGGTGCTTTCTCAACCATGAAAGGGATTGTAGCAGAAAAAGAAATGTTTCCGCAAATTTCTTCTCGGTAAAATTCCCCAAACCCATTTCGGATTTTCAAATTTCTGCTATAATCTTTTTATGAAACCCAAAATTTTTGCTTTTATTGATAGTCAGAATTTAAACTTGGGGACAAGCAAGAATATTGTTAAGCATGGAAAAGTGGTTTATAAAGGTTGGAAGCTAAACTTCAAAAGATTCAGGAGATACTTAACCGATAAATTCAGGGTGAAAAAAGCATTTCTTTGCATAGGATATATCAAACAAAACGAAAATTTGTATAAAAAACTTAAGTCTTATGGGTATGATTTAGTGTTTAAGCCAACTGTTAAAGATAATTTTGGCAAAGTTAAAGGAAACGTTGATGCGGAATTAGTTCTTCATGCGGCAAAAATTCAGTATGATAAGTATGACAGGGTGGTAATCGTTTCGGGAGATGGAGATTTTTATTGTCTTCATGAATTTTTGGTTAAGAACAAAAAGCTTCTTAGTATTATAATACCGAATGATAAATCAGAGTCATCATTATCAAAGCCTTTTCAGAAGTACAAGACTTTCATTGTTTTTGAGAAAAGTAAGTTAGAATTAAAGCCATAAAAAAATGGGAGGCGTTGCAAATAGACACGTAGTCTATTGTTCGTTTTCTCCCTAATGATTAATCTATCTTAACAAATGTTTATATAAACGTCAATAGTCTATTTTATACTTTATGAATCTTTCTGTAGGGATAGTTGGGCTGCCGAATGTGGGGAAGAGTACCTTGTTTAATGCGCTTTTGAAAAAGCAGGCGGCTTTCGTGGCGAATTATCCTTTCGCAACTATTGAGCCAAATGTAGGAGTTGTGCCAGTGCCCGATATTCGTTTGCAAAAGTTAGCAGAAATTACCAAAGAGGAAGAAAAAATGCCTGTGTTGCCTCCGATAAAACCTGCAACTGTAAATTTCGTAGATATTGCAGGTTTGGTCAAGGGCGCGAGCGAAGGAGCAGGGTTGGGAAATAAATTTTTGTCGCATATTCGGGAGGTTTCGATAATTGCCCATGTTGTCCGCGCGTTTGAAGATGCAGATATTATTCGGGAGGGGAGCGTGGATCCGAAAAGCGATTACGAAACTATCAATATGGAGCTGATGCTGGCGGATTTACAAACAGTTAAGCAAGCTCAAGGCAGAGCCAGGAAGTTTCAGAAGCAATCGGAAAAAGACGCAATTGATAAATTATACAAAGGTTTGGACAGCGGAAAACCGGCAAGGGAAATAGAGCTAACGGATGAAGAGAGAGAATTTGCCAATACATTTTTTTTGCTTTCGCAAAAGCCGGAACTTATCGTCTTGAATGTTTCCGAACAATCATTGAAAGAGGCGGACAAAATAATCCAGAACTACGCGGAATTGTTGAAAGTTAATAAAGAGAAGTTCGTTGTTGTGTCTGCCAAAATTGAAGCGGAACTGGCGGAATTATCGGAGGAAGAGCAGAAGGCATATCTTGCGGATTTGGGTTTGCCAACTTCAGGATTGGAAAGACTTATCAAAAAAGCCTATGAAACTCTCGGTCTAATTTCATTTTTAACTTGCGGAGAAAAAGAAGTTAGGGCATGGACCATTCGACTCGGTGATACCTCGCTCATGGCCTCCGGCACTATACATACTGATTTCATGAAAAATTTTATCAAGGTAGAAGTTGTTGGTTTTGAGGACTTTGTAAGTTTGAATGGTTGGAGAAAAGCCAGAGAGCAAGGACGTGCCAGATCCGAAGGCCGGGATTATATTATGCAAGACGGGGATGTAGTGGAGTTTAAGATTGGAAGTTAAAATTTATCTTGTACTTTTGTGCCGCCAAAAGTACAGCAAAAGCTCGTTCGCAGTGAAAGTCGCGCTAAAATTGCTAAGTTCGCTAGTCGGGTAATTTCACCCCTTCCTCGATCTCGCTTTGCTCGACGAGGAATTCCCCTGACAGCCCACTTAACAATTTTTTCACGCGCTTGTTTCAAGCGAACAATTTATGAATACAGTTAATATTTTAAGAAAGGAATTAAAGAAGATTGCGGAGCCGAAAAGAGCGGGGGTTTTACAGGGGTTTTTTAAGACAGGCATTGGAGAATATGGGGAAGGGGATGTTTTTCTGGGAATTACAGTTCCGAGACTTCGAAAAATCGCCATTAAATTTAAAGATTTAGATTTTGCCTCGATTGAGAAAATGTTGCGCTCAAAATTTCACGAAGAAAGATTGATCGCGCTTTTAATCCTTGTTGGAAATTTTAATATCGGTGACGGAAAAAAGCAGAAAAAGATTTTTGATTTTTATCTTAAAAATACAAAATACATTAATAATTGGGATTTGGTAGATCTGTCAGCGGATAAAATTGTAGGAAAATATTTATGGAATTCAATGACTCGGAGTTTACCGCATGTTGCAAGTGACGCTCGCCTAGAGCTTTCTAAAATTCAAACGCATCGCCGCTCGCTAAGTGAACGCCTTTTTTCAACTTCATCAAAGGCAAAAATTAATAACCAGACGGCGTTCAGTTCACTTGCAAATGGGCAAACTCCTCGTCCTCTAATAAAATTTGCAAAATCGAAAAATCTGTGGGAAAGACGGATTGCGATTCTTGCAACATTCCAGTTTATAAAAAACGATCGGTTTGAAGAAACTTTGGAAATTGCCGAAACTCTCTTTAATGACAAGCATGATTTAATTCAAAAAGCAGTGGGTTGGATGTTAAGAGAAGTGGGGAAAAGAAATCTGAAAATTGAAACTGAATTTTTGGATAAGTTTTATAAAAAAATGCCAAGAACAATGCTTCGTTACGCCATCGAAAAGTTTCCTAAGGATATAGGGACGTCTTATCTCGGTAGGTAAAGTAATGATTCCAGATAGGGAGCGTGATATACTTACAATGAAATGAAAAGAAAGTTAAGTGCATTTATTCTAATTGCAATAACTGTATTAGTTTTGTTCGCGGTATTTTTGTATTTAAATACGCGGAGTAATACTGCTGTTTCTAATAGCGCTAATCAGTCAGAGTTAGTCACGCCCACGGAAGCACCAGAGCTGTATCCAAGAGACTGTATTAATAAGGGTTCACAGATTGAAGTTCCAAGTAAATATGCAGTACACGTTTTTCGAAGAGCGACCTGCATGCCGGATATAAGCTTAGAAAAAGTAAGAATAGTAGGAATAGCATTTTTTGCTAAGGGAGTAGATTCCTCCTATGATGTAAGGAGACCTATTGAAGGCATATTGAAAAACACTGGTTCTTTTTGGGAGCGTGCATTGGATTATAAAACTAAAATTCGTACAGAATTTTTGCCAATAGAAGTTAGGGGTAGTAAATACGCGAACGAATATAGCCCAGACCAGATTACTTTAGAGATAGAAAAAGAATTAAATAATAAACTTAAAGATAGGGATTTATCAAATAAAATAGTAACGATTTTCAAGCAGAATAGATCGGAGAAGATATATAAACCGAGCGCCGAAGAGTTTTTAGTAGTGGTGATTTTCGCGATAAGTCACGCGGCCATAACCGAGAACATTCCCGCTTTTAATTTTGTCGATTCGGCAGTAATAGGAATAGCTTTTGTTCCATTGGAAATTGAACCTTTGATGACTTGGCCGAAAATCAGCTATGAAAATGTAGTTGCTCATGAAGTTGGACATACGTTTGGTTTGCCTGATCAATATTGGTTTGCCGGAAATGAATGGTATGATCCAGACCCCAAAAATATTATGGGCCTTAACTCATGGAAACCTTTGTCGCAGTTATATCTGTCAGATATGGTTAAAAAATGGTCAATGAATAAGGTCAAATAATTTTTGGAACCATGCTTCGCTACGCCATTGAAAAATTTCCGGAAAAAATAGACTAAAATATTTAAAGAGC
>JBBTZX010000085.1:0-4056 GCA_038061125.1 Patescibacteria group bacterium
GCATAAATTCAGCATTAGGCTTTTCACCCCGCTCAGCGGGGAGGTCTTATGCTTCATTTTAGAGGCGGGCAGGGGACGGTGATAATTTATGGCTGGTTTCGGAGGATTTTACAAAGGAGAAAAAAAGAAGAAAAAGAAAGGTTCCGCGAAAAGCAATTTCGTTTCTCCATTGGGCGCACCAACGCTTACGATGCCCGAAATTATATCTAAAAAGAAAAAATACGAATAAAATTTATGAGGAGAAAAAAGAGCGATTCCGGTTTCGGAAGGGCGAAGGCTGCCATATTTTTTGCAGTTTTCATAATACTGGTCGTGTTATTCTCGCTAATTTTTAAAGTTCTTAAAATAGTAGAGCAAAGCAGATTTGACAACTACCACCGTTTCACCATCAGCGTTGCCAATAACCAAAAAACAGCAGTTATATCGTTTCTGCCAAGCGAAAAAAAGATAACGGTTATAAAAATTATTGGTGCTTTACAGAGTAATTCTCAAAATTCCCTTAATAGGTTTCTAGAAGTTCCAATGGATGCAAGGGTAGAGGAAAGCGTCCTAAATTTAGACAGCGACGTTCCTGTTTTGATGTCAAGTGTACTTACGGGTTTTAGGAATTTCAAAACAAACTTAACCATCATAGATGCATTTAGGCTTTTCCTTTTCTCAAGAACTGTTCCGAAAGACTTTATTGGCATAAAGGATCTCCCCGTTTCTTTGCAAACCCTAGAAGTTGACAAGACAATTTCTTCTCTTTTCACAGATTCAGAGCTGGTGAGGGACGCAAAGACCATAGAAATTACCAATGCAACAGATGTTCCAAATCTTGGGGGAAGACTGGCAAGATTAATTACGAACATGGGAGGAAATGTGGTTTTGATAACCACGGATAATGTTATCGGAAAAGAGTCTGCGATTTTTTATACAGGTAAAAAAAGCTATACGGTAGACAGATTGTTCAAGATTTTGGGCTTTAAGGATGTTGAGAGTCAGAATATAGGGATAGCTGACGTGAAAATCGTAATTGGTACGGATGCTCTGCCGAAGCTTGTTTTTTAGAATTACTCCTGATCTTCGATTATTTTTTCTGCTTCGTCCATGATATCTTCATCCTCACTATGGATTTTAATATGCCTATTTTTATCTTTTTTATCAGGATTATTTTTATCAAGGCCTAAGTTTTTGATGCTTTCTTCCAGAAAAGAAGGCTGGTTTTTGAAGCGGGGAGCCATCTTTACCTCTCTTAAGAAAACAACTACGCGATTATTATTCGTTGACTTAACATAGGCTTCATAGATGCTTCCGCCTTTAATGAATTTAATCAGCCTTTTGCCTACATCGTCAGGAAGTACTCCGATATATTGTTCCTGGTTCTCGATGAATACTTTTAGCCTTTTGACAATAAGATTGAGCACCTGTCCTGTTATTAGTCCGGAGACTATTTTGGGTTGTGCCACATTAATAAGTTCGATAATTTTGGTTTTCCCGGGCGTTTCGATGAAAGATTTAGAGTATACTCCGGAAAATCCGTTTAGCTTTTTCCTGTTAGGTTCTTCTTTAAGACGTTTTAGATTGCGAAGCGCAATAGGGTTGACAGAATCTATTTTGAGTACTTTTCTGTATGTAGCTTTGGCTTCTTTTATCTTGTCCAGAAGCGTAAAGGCGAAAGCCAGGCGGTTTAAGGCTCCAATATCATTTGGATTTGCAGAAAGCAGGGATTTATTAAGGGAGGTCGCGTTTTTCCAATTGCCTTGCAGTGCCGTTTGTATTGCTTGATTTTTTGATGATATCATGAGTGGAATCCTTATGGAGTTGGGGAAAATTTTACTACTATTTCTTGCAAAAGTCAAGATAGAAAGTTATAATTGACTTCATATTATATGAGTGGACACTCTAAATGGGCGACAATAAAAAGAGCAAAGGGAGCTGCGGATGTTAAGCGCGGGCTAGCTTTTACGAAAATCTCCAATGCCATAACTATTGCTGTAAAAGCCGGTGGGGGAATTGCCGATCCAACGCAAAATTTTAAATTAAGGTTGGCTGTTGAAGCCGCTAGAACGGCTAACATGCCAAAGGAGAACATTGAGCGGGCTATAAATAGAGCTGCTGCTAAAGGAGAAGGGGTATTGGAAGAGGTAACCTATGAAGGGTTTGCTCCTTTCGGTGTGGCCATAATCGTTGAGGCGGCAACCGATAATGTTCAGAGAACAAGCGCCGAAATTAAAAATGTTTTCAATAAGTCAAATGCCAGTTTTGGCCAGCCTGGATCCGTTTCCTACCTTTTTAAGCAAGTAGGGAAAATTATTGCAATTAAAGAAGGGAAAACTTTTGATGACATATTTGCTATTGCGGTAGAAAGCGGCGCAGATGACATAGAAGAGGGAACAGGGGATAGGTGCATTATCTATACCGATCCGTCCTTTTTGTCTAAAGTCAAAGATGCGCTCATTGCAAGGGGATTAAAGGTCGAAAGCGTAGAATTGGTAAGAAAGCCAATGGATACTATTCCTGTATCCGATGCTCTCAAAAAACAGCAAATCCTTGATTTTATCGGTAAATTGGAAGAAATGGACGACGTACAAAAAGTTTATTCAAATATCTCTTTAAATTAAGATGCGACGCTCTTTTTTCAGACGCAGTAATTTCATTTTGGCGATTTCCAAACGGCAGAAGTTTATAGTAACTGTTTTGGTTTCTTCGTTAATGCTTTTTTTCGCCGAGAGCATCTTCGGCAAATCGGGAATTCTTCTGGCATTTTTACTCTCGATATCAACATCCCTGTTGTTTCTCTGGTCGGAATATGACGATCTGAAAGGAAATTTTTCCCTGCAAGTTTTTATTCTGCTTTTCTTTTACAGCCTTTCTTTTGCCCTATTTTACTTTTTGGTTCCGGCCCGTTTCCTGACGAGAATTACAATGACTTCTTTGTACGGAATAGGGCTTTATTCCTTGCTTCTGGCGCAAAACATTTTCGTAGTTTCTTCCATAAGGACGATTGCACTTCTGTCTTCGGCGCGGACAGTTGCTTTTTCCATGACCATTTTAACGTACTTTTTTCTTTCCAATGTGGTTTTCTCTCTTCATTTTAATATCTTCATCACTCTTTTGATATTTTTTGTTTTTTCTTTTCCCTTGATACTTGAGTCGCTTTGGACATATACATTGGAGAGCAAGTTATTGGCGTATTCGTATTGGGAATTTCCTTTGGCAACATGTTTGGTTGAGACCGCGTTAGTGTTGTGGTTTTGGCCGGTAATGCCGACCATAGCAGCGCTTTTTATGACAGGCTTATTCTATATGATGATTGGTATCTCTCAAGTGTGGTTTGAGAAAAGGCTTTTCAAAAGCGTAATGTGGGAATATGTTTGGGTGGGAGGATTGATCTTTTTAATTTTTCTATTCTTCGCAATCAGAGGCTAAAAAATAAGACTTCAAGGCGGGGGAAAGGGGAGAGTGTGCTTGCAGTGAGGAGCGCAGCGACGAACTGATATAGTTTGATACATCCACTTTTAAAACTATAAGACTTAATTAGTTTAAATTCTGCTTTGCAGAATGTGGATAACTTTTAATTTTCACAAGCCTAACCTTTACTTTTCACAACGCATATCGCTTACTTTTCTGTTCGGGGGCCTGCCTCGACTTTCCCTCCCGCCAGTGCTCCTTTGACTTCGTCAAATATGCGCGCTGTCTGGAACCCTTCCAGTCGAGTCACCCCTCTTATTAGAAGGAGCCTGGGGATGGTTCGCAAACGGATTCTAGCGAATAAAATACGAATGTCCGAACTAGTAATTTTTGAGGCTAAAATGATGAGTTTAGCTTGATTTATCAATCTAAATTGCGACACAGGCAGATGGTATCGGGGATTGGGCGTCAAAACGAAATTAAAAATTAAAAATGAAAAATTAAAAACAAGACAACGGAGGAGATAGGTGTTCTTGCGAGATGAGAAGAGCAATAGTTCTCTTTTGTTAAGGGTTGACTCAAGCAGGTTTTTATAGAAAATGGCACTGGAAGTAGAGGAAGTGATTACGTCGTACAATAATACTTTTACGACGTCAGCCAGCT
>JBBTZX010000086.1:0-5963 GCA_038061125.1 Patescibacteria group bacterium
TTTTCAATTGTTTTCGGAGTTCCCAACGACCAGACCGAACGCATTTGAAGTCCGGGTTTTTTCAGTCCGTCTTCTAACCAAATGCCATTTTTCATTAAATTATAATTAAAAGTATGTTTTGCTTCTTTGTCTTTTCTCGCCCACAAAAGTGTTTCGTGGCTTGCGGTGAAATAACGACAACTTAAATTCGGCGATGCGTTTGGCTTAAACCATGCAATGTCGTTGAGAATATGAAATTTGGCAACCTGAAGCGCAAAACCACATTGATAAATTGAATGATATGTTCCGCTAATCCAAATCGTGCCATGCGGTTTTAGGACACGTCTAGCGGCTTGTATCCATTCTAGATGAAATTCAAAATCTTCTTTTAATCCGTTGCTTTTATCCCACTGACCTTTATTGACACTCACCCGACGCCCAGCATGCACGGTAAATCCTCCATTTGAAAGTAAGTATGGCGGATCAGCAAAAATCATATCTACGGAATTTTCGGGGAGTTCATCTAAAAGATTTAAGCAATCTACTTGGTATAGTTTAAATCTTGATTTTTCGTAATATGGCTGTTGCATAGCTTACTTTATTAAACCACAAAATCTAAATTTTTCCTAATAGTATTATTTTTTATTATAATCCCTTCCGTTTAAGATTTCACTAGGGGACTTGGAGATTGGGACAAAAGGGGAGATTAATTTACAGAAATTTAGATAAGAATTGTCTACTTCTAAGTTTTCTTTCCGTAATGTTTTCTATAAATGTTGACATGTTAAATGCTGGGATAAGGGATTGTGAAGACGTATAAAATCCCAGTAAGCTCAACAAATTAATTTCAAATTTATCAATAGTTGCTTCTATATTATCTTCTTTGGCAAGTTTCGTAAGGATGTCCATTAGAAGATTAAAAACCCCTCTATTCTCCTGATTCTCCGCACAAAGTTTATCTATTAATTCACAAATATGATAGGCAAAACCCATTTTTTTAAGATTTTTTTTAATGTCAGAAAAGCTTTCTATGGTCTCTGCTTCTATAAGCGTAGGGATATTTTTACCTTGATAGATGGTAAGGAGAGATAAATTTAAAAGCTCTATATGCGGAGACCTTCGGCTGGCAATTCTCCTGACACCTGTTGCTTTAATTCTAACTTTACCTGATTGCTTGGTAAATACGGTCAGAATTCTATCGGCTTCGTTAAAATTGTTTCTTTTGATAACAAAACCTTCTATTTTGTGTAACCTCATGATTATAAGCTTAGATTAAGAGTCTTATCCGTTAATAGATTGAACTTATCTACTTGCTTACCATTTACGCTTATGGTGTATTCGTTTTTATCTGTACCCGGCTGTTTCTGAATAAGTAAAGGCAGAGGTGATCCGTTGGCAAGTTTAAACGGTAAAGTATAGGTAAGCTTGTATGTTGCCGTCCCCAATGGCCTAACTGTTAAAAATCCTTCAAATACGGTTTTCCCTAATTCTTCGTAAGAAGTTACCTTAACCTCTGAACCCTGACTGTCTACAAGCTGGCTTCCTTTCGGAACATAAACTCTTATCCAATCTCTTAATACCGCATTCAGACACAGGCCTCCTCTTTCCAGATTACAATCAGAAGGAGGACGAGGGTTTTTATAATTAATAGTCACTGTTTTTGTGATAACTCCTGCTACGGAAATATCAATCTTTTGATCTACAGATTCCTCAACGAAAAGATTAGCTTTGGCTCCTCCAAAGTTAGCCTCATTTATATGCAGATAATCTCCGTCAGCGGATTTTATTCTACCTGCTACATTTAGAGCATCTATTCCTGCTTGAGCGTCTTTATTATATAAGTAGAACAAAACATGCTTTTGGTTGGCTTGGGTTAACAAATTTTGAAAAAGCGGTCCCCAATAAAGCTTAGGCGAGGACTTAAAAGCTTTATCCATAAGAGCGTACAGAAGAGAACCTAAAATGTCTTTTCTTACGGCTTGAGCAGTTGCAAGAGAAGTTATTCTCAAATCTAAACTTCTAGGCGTACTAATGAGACGTTCCAGTTCGTAGATAACTTGGGGACAATCGCATCTGGCGTCATTTTTAGTTGTAAAACGTATACCGTCAACTACAATTTCATCATCTAATATTTTAAGAACAGACACGAGCACATGCGTATCTATGGCAATAATACCGTCAACATCAATTCTTCCTGCAGTTTTCTCATATATAGAATTAAAGGTATTCATTGACTCGATAAAATCCGGAGAAAGATTCGTATCCCGTAAATTAAATGTACTTACATTAGGAAGATATTTAAGAATTGGAGCAGGCGCTTTTGGCTTCGGAGCACTTTTATCAAGAGTATATATGTCATCTGATCTGTCCACATGAATAACGCCTCTAGATAATCTAAAAACAGCATAGGCAGTGATGAAGCCACCTGTAGGACGAAGCTCACTGTCATTTTGGAATAAGATTAGATATTTTTTATCCGTAGGTTCTCCCAGAAGATTTGGTAAAATTTTAACCAGCGGTCGTGCCTCGGTAACAAAATCTACTGCCTGATCTGTTGTATTTTTGATACTCGTCAGCTGTTCCTTAATTTTACTTCCGCCGAAAATAGCAGGATAATGGTTGGGATCAACCATATCTATTTCTTTTTGAGCAAGTTCCAAAGATTTGGCTATTTCATCTATATGGGGTGTGATTGTTCCCATTGTTCTTACTGCGGTTTCTATACGCTGTGATGCTGTTCCGCCGACGAAACTGCCTTGTCCTTTAAGTCCCAGAACATCGCTGTAAGGCTCTACTGAATCAATTAAAACTCTCGCCCCATCCATACCGTAGGATGCGGCTTTTAAAAGATGCGAGACGTCGTTGTAATACCAATTTACAACCGGAATAAACCTAACGAAACTTATTGAATTTAATTTTTCAGATGTAACCAGCAAGTTTTTTTTAGTTTTATCCAGCTCATCAGAGGCTAAGGTGATATTTTGTTTTTTAACAGCATCCAGCATGAGCTTTGCCTGAGAATATGTCTGTTGGGCAGAAACTATTATTGGTCTTGCCGGCAAAAATATTGCAAAGAAACCGAATACCATTAAAGCCGCTACTATTAATAACGCGATCACAATCGGAGATAGTTTTCTTTTGCTGCTATTGGGAGCTACTTCTTGTTTAATATTTGCTTCTGAAGCATCGACTGCGGCTTTCTCCACTCCAAAATCTATCTTCTCAAATCCTTCCATATATTAACTTTAAATAGTTTTACTGCTTGTGTCAATACCTTATAAGGAAAAAGGGTTAGAGGGCGCCTTTACCGGAAATCATAGCCCATGGAGTTTGCAGCATAATCCAAAGATTATAGAGGACAGATCGTTTCTTAACATATTCCGCATCCATTTTAATTCTTTTATCGAAATTAATTTCACTTCTGCCCGAAACCTGCCAATGGCCTGTTACCCCGGGCCGAACTGAAATCACTACTTTTACGTAATCCTTCGTATGCGGATATTCTCCCTGCTGTTCTCTTAACTCGTCAGGATAATACGCTCTTGGCCCAACTATACTCATTTCGCCTTTTAGGATATTCACAAATTGAGGAATTTCATCTAAAGAATATTTACGGATAAGGTGGCCTACTCCGGTTATTCTCGGATCGTTCTTTAGCTTGTAACTTCCTTTTTTATACAAAGAAAATAATTTCATATATTTTGGGTTATCGTGCAGAATTTCATGGGCATTCTCAACCATCGAGCGGAATTTATACATTTTGAAAAGTTTGCCGTTTTTTCCTACTCTTTGAGGCGTATCTGCCAACAAGGGTCCTTTTGAATCAAGCTTTATGGCTATTGCGATTATTAAAATAATGGGCGAAAACAAGATGAGAAGTATGATAGAGAAAATAATATCCATCATTCTCGTCGCCACTTCATAAAATATGCTTTTTTTTATCTCTACATACGGCATATTCTCAAGTTAAATGTTCATTTTGGGTACCCGCTAAGCTTTCTACAAGTTTTTTAATTTTGGGGACCGAATTTTTGTTGCAAATAAGAAGCACGTCATCCGTATTTATGACAATCATTCCTTTTAAATCTATGCCAACTGCCAATTGGTCCGTATAATTAAACAGGAGATTATCTTCTGAATCATTAATCAAAACTTTTCCTTTGGTAACATTCTGATTGGAGGAAACTTCCAAAGCTTCCTTTAAAGCTTCCCAAGCTCCTATATCGCTCCATCCCAAATCCGCTGCGATAACTAAAGCATATTTAGGATCAACTCTTTCCAAAATCGCATTATCAAAACTTATTTTTTCAAAGGTCGGATAAATTTTGTTAAGCACTTCTTCGCTTCGCTCATCAGTGCCTTTAGATTTCTGTATCGCCATTAATCCTTGGTATAGCTCCGGTGTAAATTCTTTAAACTGCGAAAGCATAAATTTAGGCGTTGTTACAAAGTATCCAGGATTCCAGGCGAAATTATCAGCTTTTAAATAGCTTTCCGCGTCTTCAAGTTTTGGTCTGTAAATAAGTCTTTTGAAATGAAAAACCTTCGTATCTCTTATCTCGGTCTTTTTGTTTCCAAATTCAATCCATCCCAAATTTTGATTGGCAAAACGAGCTCTCTGACCGATAAATATTATCGACTTGGGATCTTTTTTGACCAGATTATCTGCCATTTTCAAAACTTCCCTTAGCCGCCTTTCTTTTTTGACAAAGTGATCGCTCCAAAGAATAGCAACGGGAGAATTGGGATAATCTTTGCCGATAAGAGCTAGCGCTAATCCGACTGCGGGACCAACATCTCTCATTTCCGGTTCAAAGATAAAATTTTCCTTGGGAATTTGCGGTAATTGGCTAAAAATTATATCTTTATATTTTTTTCCTGTTGATACGTAAATATCTTCGGGCTTAAAATCAGGACTAAGCCTATCTATAGCAAGCTGAAGCGTAGATTTGTCTCCAATTATTTGTTCAAACTGCTTAGGACTATTTTTTCTTGACAGCGGCCACAATCTTGTTCCTACTCCTCCGGCAAAAACAACAATTTTCATTTCGATAACTCCTCTACTTTTTGCATAAAATTCTTTTTAAAGTCCCTAAAATTAAACTTTTGCGCTTGATTAATACATTCTTTCGGATCTATGGTTTCCGCCAGAGGCGGATCAGCCTTTGGCTGAAAATTGTTAAATTGTCCTATTGCATTACTTAAGCTTTCAACGGTTTGCTTATTGAAAAATATGCCGGTTTTTCCATCAATAATCGTCTCTAGTGCTCCGCCTCCTCTAAAAGCGATAACCGGTTTTCCAAAACTTTGGGCTTCCAAAATGGTTAATCCGAAATCCTCAATCCCGGGAAAAATCAAAGCTTGACAACCTTTATAATACCCCACAAGCTCTTCCTGCGTCAAGTAACCCAGAAATTCAATATTTGATTTTGCAATTGCCTTAAGTTTCCTCAATTCGGAACCAGTTCCAATTATTTTCAATGGCATTTTTAATTTATTAAAAGTTTTTATTGCCAGACCTATCCTTTTGTACGGCACTAAACGAGAAACTATTAGGAAATAGGGAGCGGGCTGATCACTTCCAAGAGAACTGAAAGTCGACCCAATGCTATTGGGAATTTTAGCTGACGGGAGACTTTCACTTAGCGAACGGAGGAAACTTTTAAAATTTTGGCTGGAAGATGAGCGAGCGTCTCTTGGAACGTGCGTCAGACCGCGACCAAACTCAACTGGCGGATAGACAACTTCCGAATCTCGATTGTAATACTTTTTAATTCTCTTTTGAACTTCTTTGGAAATAGCAAGATACGTATCTGGTCTTTGCGCTGCAATTTTGTCCCAGGTTCTTAAATAGGCAACTACGGGTTTTGAGATAAACTTAAAATAAGGATTTTTAAAATAATCATTATACGCGCTCCACAGATATCGAGTCGGAGTAAGACAATAGCAAATATGCAAAGTCCCGGGTTTGGTAATAATTCCTT
>JBBTZX010000087.1:0-2241 GCA_038061125.1 Patescibacteria group bacterium
ACGTTCCCCATTTCATCGCTGTTTGTATTGGAAGATTTGAAAGCATTGCCGCTAAAAATCCGCTTGCATAAGCATCTCCTGCTCCTGTTTTTTCAACAATGGTTGTTTTCACAATATCTTGAGTAAAGAATTCTCCCTTTTCGTTTATGGCAAATGACCCATTTTCTCCATCTGTTATTACTACAATTTTTGGTCCGAGAGTCTGCAATTTCTTAAGCAACTCTTTAATGTTATCAATCTTTGTTCCATCGTATGATTCAACTATCTCCTGAGCTTCATCTTTATTTACAAACAAAATATTAGTTGTCTCGAGGATCCCTCTAATTCCTTCGTACCCGTCTTTTAATTGTGGAGTCCCCGGATTAAAAGCAAGAAGAGTATTTGTTTTTTTCACAAATTCCAGTGCTTTTTGGTACGTATTTTTCCACTCAGGCCCCAGTGAGGTTAGATAGATCAATTTTGCCGATAAATTTTCAAAAGAAAAATTATGTTCTCTTTTAAGGTGCTGGCCAAAAATAGTTCTTTCTTTTTGAAAACTTAATATTACGGAGAATGAGGATGGATTATTAGAGTTTTGAAGTAAAGAATCCGTATTCACGTTTTCTGATTTTAAACCATTAATAATTTTTTGAGAAAATTCATCTTTTCCTATCTCTGCCATAATAGCAGTTTTTATTTTAAGCTTTGCTAATCCAACAGAAACATTACATGCATTTCCTCCAACTTGTAGAGAGCACATATCAACCGGAATTTTTTGACCATATGCGATATTCAACTCATGAGCGTCTTTATTAAGATGGATATAAGGATTTTCTTCCAGAAATGACAAAAAGATATCTATTTTTGCGCTGCCAATACAAAGAGCATCGAAGGACAACATAACTCTATCGTACAAAAAGCAAACTTTGTTTGCAATAAGCTTGACTTTCATCATCAAGTTTCTTACTATGAATTGAGGTTATGACAAAACAGCAAATTTTAAATTTTCTGATAAAGCACTTGCCTCATGAAATAGCCTATGCGCATTGTGATATTCCATGCGGTATTTATGATCCCCATGCCGCACAAGTTGGAGCCCATACTGTTATTCGGATGACTCAATTACTTAGCGAATTAAAAAGAGAAGACGAAACAAAAGCAGAACACGATATTGCGAGAATGACCCACGTAAAAGAAGAGCATGGCAGTTTGATTGAGGATGAACTTGGCACTTTGGAAAATGATTATTTTAAAGAAGAGCATTTCAAGGATTATCCTGAATTAAAAAAGTTAATTGCGGATGCAGTAAAACTTTCAATTAAAACAAGACAAACTATAGATATGATATCGGCAGAGCAATTACTTGAGGCGGTTTTAAAGATTGCAGAAATATTTTATAAGACAAAAAATCTTGAACCTATCCGAGTAAAGTCTCCCTACCCAACAGAGCGGGAAATTGTCGTCTATAAATAATGCTTCTTTCCAAAATCAAAGTGCTTGGTCATAGCATGGAGCCAACTCTAAAACAAAATCAGATAGTTATGGTGAGTTCAATTCCATATTTCTTTAAAAAACCAAAAGTTGGAGATATTGTGGTATTGAAGCGACAAAAGTATATAATAAAGCGAATCGCAGCAATAAAAAAGGAACAAATTTTTGTTATTGGTGATAATAAGAAAGAAAGTAGAGATAGCAGACATTTCGGTTGGATTGAGAAAGATAATATTTTAGGAAAAGTTATTTATATTAGATAGATGAGTTTTTTAATTTTTAATTTATTATTATTTATAATAATTGTTTTTCTTTTTCTTGTTCTTTCTATGGTTTGGCCACCGGATAGTCCTTGGGCGCCATGGTGGAGAACGAATAGTAAGACAGCAAGAGCAATGTGTAATTTGGCAAAAGTCACCAAAAATGATGTCGTTTACGATTTAGGTTCAGGAGACGGAACAGCTTTAATAATCGCAGCAAAAGAATTCGGAGCAAAGGGCATTGGAATAGAAATCGATCCTCTTCGATATTCTATTTCCACTCTAATGATACGTATTATTAGAGTGCAGGAGAGAGTAATAATTAGGAGAAAAAATTTTTTTGATGAAGATTTATCTCCGGCAACAGTAATATTTGTATATCTTGTCCCAAAAACTCTTAATAAACTTAAGCCAAAGTTTTTGAAAGAATTAAGACCAGGTACGAGAATAGTAAGTTTTAGATATAAAATGGATTTACCTCTTAAATCGTACGATAAGAATTACAATATTA
>JBBTZX010000088.1:0-2541 GCA_038061125.1 Patescibacteria group bacterium
GCATTATCCAATACGAAATTTTTATAACTATTGGGAGTTTTGAAAAACGAGAAGAGAATTTCTTTGTCTGAAATATCGAAGGGACTAGGCTGAACATATTCCCTAAATGAAGACCACGGATAAATTTGCGTTTCTTCTAACGACTTTGTTATATAAGACGAATATGGGTTGAGATGTATATATCGCGAAACATGAATAAATTGTTCATCGGTCTCCATTCTTACTGCCTTGAATTGATCGAGAAATAAAGAGCCCTTTCTTTCATGTTTAGTATTAAAGTATTTAGTATAGCTATTTTGAAAGTTACTAGCAAAACGTGAAATCCCACCCTCGTGAAGTTGTTTAACGAGAAGGTGAAAATGATTTGGCATTAAGCAAAAAGAAAGAATACAAATATGTTTATTTTCTTTTTTTAAGTGGGAAGCAGTAAAACTCTCTTTTTCGCTTTTAGGAAGTTTTAAAAAAGTAGAAAGTTTAAGATTGGTTTTGTATTGATAAAAATGAATAGTTTCAAGCGCCCTTACATATTGACGCTGATCTGTAAAAGTAGGTCTTTTATCCAATCCTTGATTATAGATGTGATATATTTCGTTAGTAACAAAGGGAATAAATCTTCTTGGCATCCTTCATAGAATAAACAATCATTCCCTAGGTGTCAATAGACTTCCACCTCGGGGGTGGAATGGCTTCACACCTGGGGAACAAGCACATGTTTCCACAACACTACATATTTGATACAATTAAGAGGTGCGAATAGGAATTGACATCTCACAGCTTGCATATGAGAATACTGGAGTAGCGAATTACCTTACGAATTTAATTAAATATCTATTAGCTACGGATAAGAAAAATCAGTATATACTTTTCTATTCATCATTAAGAAAGAAATTTCCCCACTTCGCTGAAGCTTCGCGGGGCAAGCAAAATTTCAAAATCAAGACCTTTAAATTTCCGCCCATGCTTTTAGATTTACTTTGGAATAAACTCCATATCGCGCCGATAGAGTGGTTTATTGGGGATATTGACATTTTTATTACTTCGGATTGGACAGAGCCGCCAACTAAAAAGGCAAAAAAGGCTACGATCTTGTACGATTTAATTGTGTATAAATATCCCAAGGAAACCGATAATAAAATTATTGATACTCAAAAAAGAAAGCTAAAGTGGGTAAAGAAAGAGTCTGACATGGTTTTTTGCATTTCCGAGGCAACGAGACAAGATGCAATAGAGATATTGGACATTGATAAACGAAAGCTACATGTTTTGTATCCAGGTGCATAGGAGGAATATGATTATTGGAATAGACGGTAATGAGGCGAATGTTGAGAAAAGAGTTGGAATTAGCGAGTACGCATACGAATTGCTGACACAATTCGTGAATCTCAAATCTCAAATCTCAAATCTCAAATTTGTTATTTATTTGAAAAATAAGCCGTGGGAAGATTTGCCGAAGGAAAAGGAAGGCTGGAAATACCGTGTAATTGGACCTGGAAAGTTTTGGACTCAATTCGGACTACCTTTGGATTTATTTTTTCATAAGCCCAGGCCTGATGTTTTTTTTACGCCTACTCATTACGCACCTCGTTTTTCTCCTGTGCCAACAGTAATATCAATAATGGATCTTTCCTATATTCATTTTCAGGAGCTTTTTAAAAAGAAGGATTTGTATCAGCTAGAAAATTGGACAGCTTATTCGGCGAAAAATGCGAAAAAAATCTTAACTATCAGCAAATTCAGCAAAGATGATATAATTAAAACATATAAAATACCAGGAGGTAGGGTTGTGGTGACGTACCCGGGAATCAAAGAAGAATTAGGAATTATGAAGCAAGAATCAAGCGAACTTCAAAGCAGGTATGGAATTAAAGGGAAATATATTCTGTTTGTTGGAACTCTTCAGCCGAGAAAAAATATAGCTAGATTGGTAGAAGCTTTTTCCAAAATAAAAAATGATATCCAGTTAGTCATTGTCGGTAAAAAGGGGTGGATGTATGAAGACATTTTGGAAGCTCCAAGGAAATTTAACGTAGAAGATAGAATAAGGTTTTTGGAATTTGTATCCAATGAAGATCTGCCATGTCTATACGAAAATGCAGAGTGTTTTGTTCTGCCTTCACTTTATGAGGGGTTTGGGCTGCCGGTTTTGGAAGCAATGAAATACGGCTGCCCCGTAGTTATTAGTAATGTTTCAAGTTTGCCTGAAGCAGGTGGAGATGCGGCTTTGTATTTTGATCCAAATAACGTGTCGGATATTGCGTCAAAAATAGAATTGGTTTTAAATGATGCGAAATTAAAAAAGGAAATGATTGAGAAAGGTTATAGACAGGTTAAAAAATTTAGCTGGGAAAAAACAGCAAGAGAGACGCTGAAGGTTTTGGAGGAAGTGGTAAAAAATGGATAAAATAATTAGGAGAATAAATACGGTTTTACTGGAATTTGAAGTTATGCTGCTTCATATCGTTGGGATTATTCCTTGTCATTGCGTGCGCAGATTTTTTTATAGGCTTGCGGGGATAAAAATAGGTTGTGGATCTACGATTC
>JBBTZX010000089.1:0-4229 GCA_038061125.1 Patescibacteria group bacterium
GCTAGTTCACTGGTAGAACGCTTCACTGATAATGAAGAAGTACATGGTCCGATTCCATGGCCGCCCACCAATTCAATCCAATCTCCATAACATAATATATCGATATATCATACAATGATTTCAATTAAAGACTTCAAAGTGGTAAACTACAAAGCGTGGAAATTATAAATTATAAAAGTGCCCTCAATTATTTAGAAAAATTTATTGGCAATATTAATTTCAAAAGAATAGAGGATAATGCGGGTTACGATCCTTTGGATAGGATGAGAACGCTTCTTAGGCTTCTGAAGAATCCGGAAAAAAAGTTTAAGGCAATTCTTGTTACGGGTACGGCAGGAAAGGGTTCTACTGCTTATTTAATTTCCCATATTTTGAAAACCGCAGGATACAAAGTAGGTCTGACCATTTCTCCTCATTTGCAGAAAGTTAACGAAAGGCTTCAGATAAACGGAAAAGAAATTTCAGATGAAAAGGTTGTTGATCTTTTAAGCAATGTTATTCCCGCAATTAAAAAGATGAGGAAGATGTCTGTTGGAGCCCCTTCGTATTTTGAGATTTTGATAGCAATGGTTTTTTTGTATTTTGCGCAAGAAAAGGTAGATTTAGCTGTTGTTGAAGTAGGAATTGAGGGCAAATATGATGCGACAAACGTCTTAAATCCTTTGATGGTTGTTTTAACTAACATTTCGCTTGATCATACGCAGATTCTAGGAGATACGGTTGAAAAAATCGCGAAAGAAGCAGTACAGACGATCAAGAATCAAGAATTAAGAATTAAGAATCAAGAAGGGGGTATTTATTTGCCCATTATTCATAATTCATTATTCATAATTCACTCAGTGGTGGTAACTGGAGCAAAACAACTTTCGGTGATAAAGATAATTGAGGAGAGATGCAGGGAAGTTGGGGCGAAACTGTTAAGGCTTGGAAAGGACTTCGACAAATCTATTCTTAAAAATTATAAACTTTCATTAAAGGGAGATTATCAGAAAGAAAATGCAAGTCTGGCAGTTGAAGCAATATCGCAATTAAAAAATTTTGGGTTTAATATTTCGGAAAAAAACATTAGACTGGCTTTAAAAACAGCCTTTTTTCCGGGAAGATTTGAGATTATCAATATTGTTCGGGGTCCTGCCTCGACTTTCCCTCCCGCCAGTGCTCCTTCGACTTCGTCTTCGATGCGCGCTGTCGGGAACCCTTCCAGTCGAGTCACCCCTCGTCATAGCTCGACGCTCATTTTGGACGGAGCGCATAATCCGGCGAAAATGCAGGCGTTTATTTATTCTTTGAAAAAACTATTTCCTTCAGAGCGCAAGATTTTTGTCATCGCTTTCAAAAAAGATAAAAACATCAAAGAAATGCTTAAGAGTATTTTACCCGTAGCGGATGTAGTTATTGCTACAAGATTTAGCATGGCAACAGATGTGAGCAAAAACGCGTCTGCGGACGCATTAAATATTAAAAATCAAATATTAAAAATCAAATATGGCGGAGAAGTTATCGTTGAAGAGAATTCGAAAAAAGCGCTTAAAAAGGCTTTGGAAATGAATAAGGAATTAAAAAATAGCCTAGTTGTAGTTACCGGTTCTTTGTATTTGGTAGGGGAGATTAGAAGCAAACTCCAATTGTAAATAAAGATTTATTTGTTATAATACCCTTATGGTTTTATCGGATAAAGATATCAAAAAGGCATTAAAAGATGGCAGAATCGTTATTACGCCGGCGCCGGATTTGAAAGTCCAGCTCGGCTCCTGTTCTATTGACCTTCGGCTTGGAGATACTTTCAGGGTTTTTGACTACAGCCGTTATCCCTATATTGATCCTTCGAAAAAAGACTACAGTAACGAAATAACCAAAGTCATCAAACTCAAAACCGGAGAGAAATTTATTATGCAGCCGGGGGAATTTGTTCTGGCAGTAACTTTGGAAAAAGTCAAAATTGCCCCCGATTTAATGGGCAGACTTGAAGGTCGTTCTTCTTTGGGAAGACTTGGTTTGGTAGTTCATTCAACCGCTTCGATTTTTGATCCGGGATGGGACGGAAAACCGGTTTTGGAGCTGGGAAATTTAGGCAAAATGGCAATTAGCCTAACGTGTGGCATGAGAATTTGCGCAATGACATTTGAAGAATTATCAAGTCCTGCAGAAATTCCATATGCCAAGAAAAAACTGGCCAAATACAAAATCCAAGATGGCCCAAGCGAGAGCAAAATACACGAGGAAAAATGAAATACCACATAGAATTTGATTTAGAACTTAAGAAAAATCCGTATCCGGGTAAGCTTATCGTTATCGAAGGGATTGACGGAAGCGGAAAAACAACTCAAGCCCAAAAAGTAACGGAAGCATTGAATGGAAAAGGCATAAAAAGTATCCTCACCAAGGAACCAACGGATGAGGCGACAGGAAAGTTAATTAGGCGAATTTTGAGCGGAGAAACCAACCTGCCTTCAGTAGCATTTCAATATTTATTTTCTGCCGACAGAGCAGTCCATCAGGAGCAAATTGAGAATTATTTAAAAAAAGGCATAACGGTTGTAAACGATCGCTATTTTTGGTCTTCCGTAGTTTATGGAATGGTTGACAAGGAAATAGATTTTAAGAAAAAGAATGGAGATAGGGAAAATTTGCTGGTGGCGTTGAGCATTCTTTCGATGTACCATCAGTTTTTGCTTCCGGATTTTTCCTTTGCCCTCAAAGTTTCTGTTGCAACCGCACTTGAACGGATAAAGCGAAAAGATAAGCATATTGAGATTTATGAAAAAGAGAGCAAATTAAAAAAACTGGCAACAGGTTATGATTGGCTTACCAAGCAATTTCCGAAAGAAATTACGGTGATGAATGGAGAAAAGAGCGTTGAAGAAGTAACGAAAGAAATTATTAAAAGAATAAAGAATCATGAATAGTAAATCATGAAGGAAACGCGTTTTTATTCATAATTCTTGATTCCTGATTCATAATTCATTACGGATATGGTACTAGGACCGAGGGAGCTTTTAAAGTTAGTTAAGAAAATAAAACTGGTAGAAAACCTTAGCGAGAGAGAATTGATCAATCCCGAAGGCGCGGGGTTTGATTTGCGTTTGGGTGAAGTTTACAAGATAAAAGGCTCGGCTTTTTTGGGAGAAACGCATCGGAAAACTCCGGATATTGAGCTTATAAAAGCTTATAAAAAAGGTAAAACACAAAGTATTAAAATAAAGCCCGGAGACTTTTTTCTGGTTAAAACAATGGAGAAGGTAAATTTACCGGTTGAATTATCCGCAGTGATAATCCCCAGAACCACGACTTTCCGCTCGGGCATCTTCATCCGTACCGGACCTGTTCAGCCGGGTTATCAAGGCGAGCTTACTTTCGGGCTCAAAAATGAAGGACCGATAACTGTTGAGATAGAAATGGGCGCGCGCTTCGTCCATTTGGTGTTTCACGAAATAAAAGGCAAAGGTTCACAGTACCGCGGCCAGTGGCAAGGCGGCAGAGTAACTACGAAGAAAAAAGAAAAACAGGTTTAAGCATAAAATTCTACAAGAATCTGGTATACTATAACTATATGAATAAACAGGATCGAACAAAACTTACTAAATCATACGCTCAATACCGCAAGATAAAAGCAGGAAAAGTAGGCATATTGCAATTTTTGCGTAGTTTTATGCCGGAAATTATTTTTCGAACGACTAAACTAGAGGGAGAATCAGTGACGCATCGAATGATTACTTCTCTATTTAAGTAATGAATAGGACAAGTACTAAGCCCAAAGGCGCAACCTCATATAAAGATACGGCATTCGGTATTCTTCCTCGATCGAAACTTATAAAACTTGAAATAGAAGGAACTAAGAAAGGTCTGGAGTATTTATATAATTTATTTAAGAGAGAAAAGGAAGTACGGATTACTCCGGAGCTAATTATTAAACTCCACGAGGTTTCTTTTGGCTGGATTTTTCCAAAATGGGCAGGAAAATATCGAAAAATTCAAGTCTCACTTCTTGCTTGGTTTCAGCATCAATTTGTTTTTATTCATCCATTTCAAGATTATAATGGCAGAATTGCGCGCATGTTGACTATTCTTATCTTGTTAATCTTGCATGTGCCTCCGATTGAGCTGACAGCAAAAACAGAAGGGGATCGAAAACGCTATATTTTAGCCATGCAGCAAGCAGATGAAGGAAATTTCAATCTTTTGGAAAAACTTATCGGCCAAGCATTAGCGGAAAGTCTTGATAGAATTAA
>JBBTZX010000090.1:0-2183 GCA_038061125.1 Patescibacteria group bacterium
AAGAGCAAAATCGGGCATTTTAAGAGGCAGGGAATTTTTAATGAACGATCTTTATAGTTTTCATGAAACAGCTGAAGACTTAGATAAATATTACTGGGAAGTTGGGGAAGCATATAAAAGAATTGCAAAAAGATTAGGGCTTAAAGGATTTGCAAGAAATACGGTTGATAGGAGAGTGGAGGCTGTTTTTGAGGGAGAAAAAGAGAATTTGGACGAAATAATTAAGATTTGCAAAAAAGGAGCATTTTTATCAGAAGTAGAAAATGTAGAGGTAAAATGGGAAAGTTCCCAAAAAGACACACCTTCCTCATTTGAAATCACCCGATAGGGAAGCTTTTTCTCTTAAAATTTGATATAATTTTAGATACAATGCTTTTTACGATCATATTGGCTACACTTCTTGCTTCTATTTCCTCTCTTTTTCTAGTGGCAGTTCTTCTTCTGCATAAAAGTTTTATTAAAAAGATTTCATTTTCCCTTGTTTCTTTTGCAGCCGGAGCACTTCTGGCAACGGGTTTTTTGGATACTCTAAAGGAAGCAGTAGAGATAAAAGGAGAAGAAGTGTTTCTTTGGGTGACTATCTCAATCGCAGGGTTTTTCGTCATAGAGCGCTTATTTCTTTTTTTGCATCATCATGACGAAGAAACGCAGCCCATTAATGGGGAGGGAATGCGCTTGCCTACGGCATTTTTAATCTTTGGAGACGCATTGCATAATTTTATCGACGGGACATCAATTGCCGCGACGTTTCTGGTGAGTTTTCCATTAGGTCTTGTTACAACTTTGGCAGTATTTATTCATGAAATTCCGCATGAACTTGGGGATTTTGGTATTCTCATTCACAAGGGGTGGGGAAGAGGATGGGTGTTGTGGTTTAATATCCTAACAGGAGTAGCTGCAATTGCAGGAGCCATTCTGGCATTTTACTTGGGTAATATTTTCGCAAATGCTGTTCCTATTCTTCTGGCTATAACTACGGGTAATTTTATTTACCTTTCCGCAACGGATTTACTGCCTGAAATTCATCATAAAGCAAAAAGAAGCTTGGCTCTTTCTCACACACTTTTCTTTATAGCGGGGATTGTTCTGATAGCGGTTCTTATAAAACTTCTGGGGTAAAATGACTTTGAGGGATAAAGTCACTTTACTTTCGCAAGTTCTCCATCCAAGATTGCTTTGAATGCGCTGTAAGGCTGCGCTCCGACAACTATTTGTCCGTTGACGAACGTAGTTGGCGTACCGTTAACTCCTGCTTTCTGTCCGGCTGCTTGGTCATCGGTTACATTTTTGGCATACTTGTCCGAGTCAAGACAGGAATTAAATTTAGCAGTATCAAGCGAAAGCGCTTGAGCAAAGCCTTTTAATTTATCTTTGGCGAAAGTTCCTGATCTCTCCGGACCTTGATTTTTGAAAAGATAATCGTGAAACTCCCAGAATTTTCCCTGTTCGTTAGCGCATTCTGAAGCTTCTGCAGCCCATGTGCTTTCATCTCCCAAAAATGCGAAGTGCCGGAAGGCAAATTTAACTTTCCCGGTATTTACATAATCTTTTATCAGATTTGCTTCAACATCTTTAAACCATCGTTCGCAGAACGGGCATTGGAAATCTGCAAATTCCACAACCGTTACCTTGGCATTTTTACTGCCGAGTACGGGAAGATGACCGTTGTCAACCTCAACTTTGGTAGGAGCAGCTGCTTGATTAGGCTGATTTGGAGCAATTGCTGCTTGTTTTGTTTGTGCTACTCCCTGATTTTGCAATGACAGTTTCGTTGTGAGAGAGCCTAACAGAAATACAGCTACCAATAAAAGAACCAAAAGAATAGGGGTAGAAGATGAAAGATCGCTAAGGAATTTATTTTTTTTTGCCATTAGACAATTATTGTGAGGGTTTCTTAAATAATTGTCAATATCCAAAATTGGAGATTATAACTCTGGTTTCAAAAGATTCTGATCTTTTGGCTCTTGCCTTTTTTTTATTTTTCTCTTCGCCTTTCATCCAGCTTATAATTTGGCGCAAAGATATTAGAGTAGGCCAGCTGGTTAATAATGGTGTTGTGTATATTTGGTTCATATTCTTCCTATCTAAGAAGAATATATATCTTGCGCGCTAACAGTGCAGTAACTTGGATTACTCAAATTTTGTGAGATTGCTTACTGAATTTTATTCTGCTATACTTTTGC
>JBBTZX010000091.1:0-7317 GCA_038061125.1 Patescibacteria group bacterium
TTGCGTTTCCCCAGGTCTTACTCATCTTCCGCCCATCCGTTCCCATAAGAAATTCCGTAGCAATTATGAAAGATTCTTTATTTCTCCAGTTTTTTTGCAAAGTTCTGCCGGCTTGCATATTGAAAGTTTGATCTGTTCCGCCAATTTGAATGTCGGTATTGAGAAAATAGCTGTCATATCCTTGCATTGCCGGGTATAAACCCTCATGCATCCCTACCCGTTTTCCCGCATCTATTCTTTTCCTAATTAACTCCCGAGAGCCAAAATCCCCGAAGGAAAATTGCTGTGCCAACTTTATAATTTCCGGAAAAGATAACTTGTTAAGCCATTCGGAATTATAGCGTATGGTAACTTTGGAAAAATCCAAGATTTTTTCTGCTTGTTTTTTGTAGGTTTTGAAATTCTCTTGTATTTGCTCCGATGTTAAAACAGGCCGTTCGGTATCTTTGTCCGATGTGTCCCCGATTAAAGCTGTAAAGTCGCCGATTAGGAAAGTAACATTGTGTCCTAATTTGGCAAATTCCTCAAGTTTTCGCAAAACTACAGCATGCCCGAGATGAATTCTGGTTGCTGTTGGGTCAATTCCCAAATAAACATTCAGTTTTTTATTGGAAGACAAAACTTTTCTTAGCTCTTCTTTTGAGGGAATAATATTCGCAACTCCCCTTGTCAATAATTCGTCAATCTTGTCCATATCCATATCTTACATTTTTTTTGAATTTATGGCAATTATTAAGTCTCTTGCTAGGTTTGTTATAGTTAGTTATAATTGTTTTATGGCTACCTATAGGTACCGTAGATCTCTTCGAGGTCAAGGCATCAACATTTTCGTCTTAAGCAGTGTGGCAAGGTTTGCATTTTTTGGACTTATCGGATTAGTCTTTTTAACTTTCATTTTATTTATTTTGTACAGCCGCGATTTGCCCACTCCGGGAAAACTAAATTCCTCCAATCTTTCCCAATCTACGAAAATTTATGACCGAAATGGAATAGTCCTATACGATATTTACCGTACGGAAAACAGAACCTACGTATCCTTAGATATGATTCCCAAGACCCTACGAGAAGCCACAATTGCCACGGAAGATAAGAATTTTTATCAGAACCAAGGATTTTCAGTTATAGGATATTTAAGAGCTATTAGAGATTTTATTCTATTCCGTAAGATTTCCGGAGGATCCACGTTAACCCAGCAGCTGGTTAAAAATACTCTTCTAACTTCCGAAAGGACTATTCCCCGTAAGATTAAAGAGTTTATTTTATCAACACAGGTTGACAGAAAATACACCAAGGATCAAATCCTTGAACTTTATCTCAATGTGGCCCCATATGGAGGCACAATGGTGGGAGTAGAATCTGCTTCGGAGGGATATTTTGGCAAAAAAGTTAAAGATCTGAATCTTGTCGAATCAGCTATTTTGGCAGGATTACCACAAAGGCCATCCTATTATTCTCCATACGGACAAAATCCTAAAGCATACATAGCTAAAGCTCAAGAGGTGTTAAGGCGGATGCAGGAAGATGGTTATATTACAAGAAAACAAGAGCTGGATGCTGGAAAAAATCTCCCCAATGTGGACTTCTTATCCCAAAGCCAATCCATAAAAGCTCCGCATTTTTCCTTCTATATTAAGGATTTGCTTATTAAGCAGTTTGGAGAAAATCTTGTTGAGCAAGGAGGCCTTCAGGTGACGACAACACTTGATTATAAGCTTCAGCAAAAAGCTGAACAGATAGCAAAAGAAGAAGTTGATGCCTCCAGATATCTTAAGGTTGGAAACGGCGCCAGCATTGCCTTAGATACGAAAACAGGTGAGATTCTGGCGATGGTCGGGAGTCGCGACTTTTTTGCTACGAAATCAGCAACGGACGCTGAATTTGAAGGTCAATTTAATGTGGTAACCCAAGCTCTCCGCCAGCCAGGTTCATCTATAAAACCTGTAGCCTATGCTACCGCTTTGGAGCGCGGATATACAGCAGCTACTCTTATAATGGATGCAAAAACTGTTTTTCCAAATCAAGGAGGTAAAGACTATATTCCGGAAAATTATGATGGAAAATATCATGGACCATTACAGCTTCGTTTTGCTCTTGGGTCATCAATAAATGTTCCTGCTGTAAAGCTATTGGGACTTATTGGTGTGAAAAATATGCTTACAACAGCTTATAAGTTGGGACTTACAACTCTTGCCCCGACGCAAGAAAACGTAAATCGCTTTGGTCTTTCTTTAACTTTGGGAGGCGGAGAAGTAAAACTTATTGACCTTGCTTCTGCTTATTCGGCTTTTTCCAATGGCGGATATCATATTGAACCCATCAGCATACTCAAAGTTACGGATGCGAAAGGCAATGTTATTTTTGAACAAAAGCAGGTATCAAAAACGCGCGTTTTAAGTAGTGAGGTTGCTTTTATAATTTCCCATATGCTTTTGGATAACAATGCTAGGCTGATAACCTTTGGAGTTAACAGCTATTTAAATATTCCCGGCAAAACTATCGCGGTTAAAACCGGTACGACAGATGATAAAAGAGATAACTGGACAATAGGATGGACACCGAGTATTTTGGTGGCGACTTGGGTTGGCAATAACGACAATAGTCCGATGGGAAATGTAGCTTCCGGAGTTACAGGAGCAGCGCCTATTTGGCGGCGGATAATGCTTGAAGCTTTGAAGAATAAACCAAATGAAGATTTTCAAAAACCTGACAATGTTGTTGCCGTTACAATAGATTCGTTAGGCGGCGGTTTACCTGTAGATGGACAGGCTACGCGTACGGAATATTTTATAAAAGGAACAGAGCCGCAAGGGTCAAGCCCGATTTATCAGCAAATAAAGGTTTCCAAAGCCGACTCGAATAAGATAGTCAGTCAAAGTGAGCTTGATAAAAATGAATTTGATACTCGTAAATTTATTGTTTTCAAAGAGAATGATCCGATATCAACAGATGGCAAGAACCGTTGGCAGGAAGGGATAGATGGGTGGGTGAATGAAAATCATAAAGACGATCCGTTGTATCACCCGCCAACCGAAGTTTCAACGAGAATAGTTTCCGACACTACTACTCCTACTATGACTCCTGCGCCAACAGCTTCTGCGTCCGCGCAATAAGTTCTATTCTTTTTGCGTTGCGCCAAATTTACTCTTGAGGGTTTTTAGGATTTTCGAGCGGATTTTACTGATTTCATCGCTCGTTAAGTTTTTGTTTTTATCCTGATATACGATATGAAATGTTCGCGTGTTTTCAAATTTGTCCAAAAGCGAAACATCAACAATAAGATTGCTTTGATTTTTTATCTCGTTAATTACATCCATTGCCTTAGTGTTGCTAGACGCAATTATGGATAAATCCTCTGCCATTGGCGGGTATTTTGGAATTGGAACAAATGCTTTTCCAAGATTTATTTTACCCAAAAGTTTGGAAAAATTTAGTTCGAAAACAACAGTATCGTCTTCAGATTGGATAAATGCGGACGGATCATCGGTAATCCCCAGTTGGTTAAATAGCTCTTCCAATAATCCTTTAATCTCAAAAAACGTTTTTGAATTAGAAATTCCGGAAAGAAAATAATCCTCAATCGCATGATCCAAATTTTTGCCTAAATAAACTTTTCCCAGCTCGAAAAGATTTATCTTTTCAAAATTAGGTTTGTTTTGCGCTAGCGCTTTTTTAAGACCTATCTTAAGAGTTGGACGTAAATATTCAAAGTCTCGGCTGACCGGATTATCAATGCGTAAAATATTTTCAGGGTCAAATCCCGCATCCACGACATCGTTTTCGCCGACTAAACTGTAAGTATATATTTCTGAAAATCCTAAAGACGCAAAAATATTCTTAACCTTTTCTTCTAGTTTATAATCCTTAAAATACGGAATTTGTTTGGTGGAAATTTGTCCTGATGGTAAAGTTTTTGGAAATTTGTTATACCCATAGAGTCTTGCTACTTCCTCGATTAAATCTTCCTCTATTTTTAAATCATTTCTGTATGTCGGAACTGTTACTTCTATTAAATTTTTATCAACGGTTTTTTTAGGAGATAAATTTAAGGAATCCAAAATACTCAAAACGTTTTTTTCCGCAATATTAATCCCAAGTATTTTTGACAACCTATCTAATCTTAGCTTAAGTTTCCACGTAGAAAAGTCAGACTTCTTTAGATCATATAAATCGCTTTTTATTTCCCCTCCGGCTAATTCCAATACCAAGCCAACGCATCGTTTCAGCGTATCGATTGTCCCGCTGCTATTAACTCCCCGTTCGAAGATACTTGAAGCTTCCGACCGAAGACCAAGAGCTTGAGAAGCTTTTCTTATAAGTGTTGATATTTCTATTGGCACCCTTATAAATATAGTTTTTGTTTCATTAGAAATTTGGCTGTTAAATCCTCCTTTGATTCCGCAGAGATCTATAATTTTTTCGCTGTCTTTTATGACCACTGCACCTTTGGGAAGATCATAAGTTATCCCGTCAACACTTTTAAATTCTTCTCCTCCGTTTGCTTGTACGACATTAAGAGTATTGCCTTTTATTTTTTTATAATCAAAAGCATGCAGAGGGTTACCCAACTCAAGCATTACGTAATTTGTGATATCAACGATATTATTTATCGGTCTAAGGCCTACTTTTTCCAGCCTTTTTTTCAGCCAGGCAGGAGATTCTTTAATCGTAATTGCGTCAATAATAATTCCTGTAAATCTCGGATTTATTTTAAAGTCGGTATTGATTGTTAAGGGAAGGGGCTTTTGAGGTTTTAAAAATTTGATTTGGGTCCGCCAGCTGGCGGATTTGATTTTCGTTTTTTCAATTGCGGCAATTTCCCTGGCAATTCCTATTATTGATAATAAATCCGGACGGTTGGGGGTTATTTCAAATTCAAAAATCGTATCTTCATCAACTTTTGAAATCCGTTCTGTTCCCAAGCCCACTTCAGTTAATCGTTCGCCCAATTCTTTGGGACTAAGCGTTATATCTACATATTCTTTTAACCAAGATAAAGGTGCCAACATAATTAAAATTGTTCCAAAATTCTCATGTCCGGATTTGTCAAAAGGCGAAGATCATCCATCTGGTAGCGTAAAGTTGCAAGCCTTGATAAGCCAACTCCAAAGGCGAAGCCATGATATTTGTTAGGATCAATATTAACGTTTCTTAAGACATTGGGATGTATCATTCCTGCTCCTAAAATTTCTACCCAACCGGAATTTTTACAGAACGCACAGCCCTTCCCCTTGCAGGCATTGCAGCTAATATATGCTTCTGCTCCCGGTTCTACAAAAGGAAAATTATGGCAAACGAAACGAACTTTAGTTTTTTCCCCGAAAAACTTTTTAAAGAAATATTCAATAACCCCGAATAAATCTGTCATTTTAATATTTTCATCAACTGCAAATCCCTCAAATTGTTGGAATTCAAATCCGTGAGAAGCGTCCACCTGTTCGTATCGAAATACCTTTCCCGGAACTATGACTCTGAAAGGCGGTTTAATTTTTTCCATTATTCGTCCTTGCATGTTTGACGTTTGAGTTCTTAACAATGTTTCTCCGGCAGCGATCCTACTATTTCTTGTATCAATATAGAGTGTTTGTTGAGTATCTCGTGCAGGATGGTCTTTGGGGATGTTAAGAGCTTCGAAATTGTAATAATCGGTTTCTATTTCCGGACCGTCAGCAGCCTGAAATCCAAGGCTTTTAAAAATATCCACTACTTCGGAAAGAACCTGTGTCATCGGGTGCAAATGTCCGATTTCTGGTTTTATCCCCGGAATAGTTTTATCGATTGTTTCTTTCTCCGCATCAAAATTTTGATTTTTGATTTTTGATTTTTGATTTTCCAATGTTTCTTCTATTGTTTTTTTTACTTCATTAGCCAGTTTTCCAATCTCTCCCCTTTTTTCCAAAGGAAGTTTGGGAAGTTCTTTCAGAAGAAGCGTTAATTTACCGCTTCGTCCCAAAAATTGCAGCCTTAACTCTTCCAATTCTTTTAAATTATCGCAATCAAGAATTAGAGACAAGGCCGTATTTTTAACCCCAATCAACTCTTCTTCCATAATCTAAGAATACTACAAAATTTTTTATTTTGCACGCTTATTCCAGCTCACGGACTTACTTATTTATTATTACTATTTCAAGACAAACTTTTGAGAGCTCCTTAATAATTTCATCTCTTCCTTGCGTATGGTTTGAAAATGCCAGATAAAAAGCATATTCACCTAAATGTCTTTCCAGTACGCGGCCAGTTGGAAAAGAGTTTATGGCTGTAAGATTAACTCCTCTATTAGCAAACGGCAGCAATGCATCCTTAAGGGCGCCTTTCTTGTCTGCCAGAGTGAATGTAATCACTGCATCATCAGGGTTGACAGTTTTATCTTGAGATATTTCATCTTTGATTTTATCGATAGCGGACGCAAGTGAAGGATTTTCTTTTAATTTTTCCGGCTTATAATCTGCCTCTTCGTATGATCCCAAAAGTTTTATTCCGGAACTTAATATTGTAATCTTCTCAAGAGACGATCGTATTTGCGGTTCATTTTGATGTCCCTGAATTGTAAGTAAAAAAGAGACAACCCCGCCTGTTCTGTCGAACGATCTAATTTGAGTAAGGTTGATGTCATTTTTAGCTAAAGCATCAAGACAATTAAACAAACTTCCCGGAGCATCAGATAGCTGCATTATTAAGGTTGTTTTATCTTTACCTGTTATGGGAGACAATTCGGTTTTCCGCGCATTGACAACGATGAATCTGGTTGCATTAAAAGGATTATCTTGAACATTGGGGATTACGACTTTTAATATTTCGGTTAGACCCAAAGCTTGGGCTGCATTAGGAGAAGCAATGGCTCCGATGGTTGGATCTTGGGATGCAAGAATAACAGCTGCTGCCGTACTGTCCGTATATCTTATTTTTGCATTTGGATGATTTTTTTTGATCCATTTTCCGCATTGAAGTATCCCTTGATCTTTTGATGCCAATGTCGTTAATTGACTTAGGTCTTGCGCATAAAAAGTTTGGGTTATTGGAAGCACTAACTCTCCTGAGATTTGAAGTTCAAGGGTGCTAAGAACTTCAACGGTATCTTTAACATGTCCGCCTATAGAGTTTTCTATAGGGACAATTACGTAGTGCACTTGGCCATCGGCAGTTGCCCTACAAGCGTCAGCTATTTTTTTATATTCCACAAGCCGTGTTTTAGAATATCTAGAATTTTCTTGTAATTTTGATGCAGCAAGTGCAGTAAATGTGCCGTTAGGTCCTAACCATCCCAATGTCGGTATGGGTTCCCATTCCTGGGTTGGCTTATATTGTTCTGAAGTCATATTT
>JBBTZX010000092.1:0-8916 GCA_038061125.1 Patescibacteria group bacterium
GTCGGAATAAAAGGCGTTGGCATGACGCCTTTGGCAGTTATTGCAAAAGAGGCGGGAATGAAAGTCTCGGGTTCGGATATTGGAGAAACTTTTATTACGGATGAAATTTTAAAAAAGGCAAAAATTACTCCCCTGGTTGGTTTTTTACCTTCCCACTTGACAAGTGGGAGCACGAATATAGATTTGGTGATAACAACGGGTGCGCACGGAGGATTTGCTAACGCAGAAGTGATTGAGGCAAAGAAAAAAGGCATAAAAGTTATTACACAGGGTGAAGCTGTCGGAGTTTTTATGAATGGTGAAATTTTCGGAAGAGAACAAATTGGCATTTCTATCACAGGAACACATGGTAAAACTACGACAACAGCCATGGTTGCGGGAATTCTTAAGGGATGCAATCTTGATCCATCATTTCTAATTGGTACGGGAAATGTTTTGTCGCTTGGCTCTTCCGGACATTTTGGAAAAGGAAAATATTTTATTGCGGAAGCAGATGAATATATGACAGAACCTGTTTTTGATAAAACTATAAAATTTTTATGGCAGCATCCCAAAATAGCAATTTTTACAAATATAGAATTTGATCATCCTGACGCATATAAAACTATAGATGACGTAAAAGACGCTTTTCTTAAGTTTGCTAATCAGCTGTCAAAGGATGCAGTTCTAATTGCCTGTCAGGATAACGAAAACGTTGCTGAAGTTTTGAAAGCATATAGCGGCAGAAGAATTACTTATGGATTTTCCAAAAACAATGATTTTGTAGTTGAAAATGTTATAGCAAAAGATGGGAAATTAGAGTTTGATTTAACAGGTAAAGGAAAAAGTTTAGGTAAATTTGAGCTTAATGTTTTTGGTAAGCATAACGCATTGAATGCAGCAGCTGCAATCATTGCAAGTCTTGAGGTGGGGCTTTCTATAGACGCAATAAAAAAAGCGCTTTTCTCTTTTGTCGGTACGAAAAGAAGATCGGAATATATTGGTCGGCTTGCAACCGGAGCTATGGTTTTTGATGATTATGCCCATCACCCAACAGAAATTAGGAGCACTTTATCCGCTTTCAAAGACTCGTTTCCTAAAAGCAAGATAGTTTGTATTTTCCAGCCGCATACTTACTCTAGAACAAAATCTTTGTTCGAACAATTTGTGCACTCTTTTGATAACGCAGATACTGTTATATTAACCAATATCTATGCATCGCTTAGAGAACAGCCTGATCCGACTGTTTCGTCAAAGATGCTGGCGGAAAAGATGAAGAAATTTAAAAAGAATGTATTTTTTTTACCAAAACTTAGCGATGTGGTAAAATATATATCTCAAAAACAGTTCGATAAAAATACAGTAATTATTACAATGGGAGCGGGAGACGTCTATACGATAAATGTTAAATTAAAAATTAGAAATTAAAAATGACTATGGAAAAGTTGATTATAAATGGAGGAAAAGCATTGAAAGGAAACGTTGTAGTTTCTGGAGCAAAAAACGTTGCTCTTAAAACTCTTGTCGCAGCCTGTCTTACCGATGAAGAGGTAATAATAAAAAATATTCCATTAGTTTCTGATTTTATGGTAATGCTGGATATTATAAGAGAGCTTGGAGGAGAAGTTAAGATAAAAGATCATGAAGTGAGAATAAGAGTAAGGCAATTGAAGAAAAATAAAATCACTCTTGATGAGGCCGCGAAGATCAGAACTTCGGCTATGTTTATGGCTCCGCTTCTTGCCAGAAACGGACAAGCGGTTATACCTAATCCGGGAGGATGCAGAATTGGAGCGCGGCCGATTGACAGAACCATTAAGGGCATAGAGGCTCTTGGTGTAATAGCGAAATACAACAGAAAAGACGTATATTTTTATTTAAAAATAGACAAAGATAAAGAAAAAAAATGGAGAAAAGTAATTCATAAATTTGATAAGAGTACTCATACAGGTACAGAGACAATGATTCTCGCATCGGTTCTTTTTAATGGTGAGGTAACTCTTCTTAATGCAGCAGAAGAACCGGAAATAGACGAGCTCATTAGTCTTCTAGTACAAATGGGAGCAAGGATTGTAAGGAGCGGAAAGAGAGAGATAACCATAGACGGCGTTGCTAAACTTAATGGCGCAACTTTCGTAGTAGGGCCGGACAGAAACGAAGTCGTAACGTTTGCCATTGCAGGAATATTAACAAAAGGAGATGTTTTTATTGAAAATGCTCATAAAGTCGATTTGGGGATATTCATAGATAAAATGGGAGAAATAGGAGCAGGGGTGGAGATGAGAAAAAACGGTATAAGATTTTATTACAAAGAACCTTTTAGAGACAGCGACATAGAAACATCTTTTTATCCGGGATTTATGACAGACTGGCAGGGTCCTTGGGCAGTTCTTATGACCCAGGCGGAAGGAAAATCTACAATTCATGAAACAGTATATGAAAGCAGATTCGGTTACGTTAAGGAACTTAAAAAAATGGGCGCACAGATATCTTTTTTTGACCCCGTTATTAAAAATCCTGAAAAAGTTTATAATTTTAATCTTTCAGACAGTAACCCGGATTATTTTCATGCGATAAAGATTGTCGGTCCTACCAAACTACATAATGCTGTTGTTGAGATAGCGGATTTAAGAGCAGGTGCAACTCTTGTTTTGGCGGCCTTATCGGCAATTGGTGAAAGCGTTGTCTTCGGCGTAGAACATTTAGACAGAGGATACGAAAAATTTGAAGAGAGACTTAACAGTTTGGGAGCAAATATAAAAAGAGTAAAGGAATAAATATGCAAGCAGTAATTTTGGCAGCAGGAGAATCTTCAAGATTTTGGCCGTTTAATGGTACCCATAAATCTCTTATTAAGATAATGGGTAAGCCAATAATTCTCTATACAATTCAAGGCTTAATTAATGCCGGTATTAAAGATATCATTGTTATTCAAGGGCCAAATAAGGATATAGAGATAGAGCTTAAAAATTATCCAAAATATAAAAACATTAGATATTTAGTGCAAAATGAGCCTAAAGGTATGGGGGATGCTTTGTCTCACGCAAAAGATTTGTTAACGGAAAATTTTTTATTAGTTCTTGCGGAAAGAGTGGATTGTGAGGAGATAGTTAATAAATTAATTTCTAAAATAAATATCTCAAAGAATTCTGCAATATTGGTCGGAGCAGCAACAGATACGCCATCCTTGTTTGGAATTTTAAAAATAGAGAAGGATAAGGTTATTGATATCGTAGAAAAACCTAAAAAAGGCGAAGAACCCTCTAATGTAAAAGCATTAGGAATATATATTTTGACTCCTGGTTTTTTTGAAATTTATAAAGAAACAAAAAAACATCAATATGATTTTGAAGAAGCGCTATCGGCGTACATGAAAAAGAATAGTGTTGGCTTGATGTTTTGGGACAGAGAGACGGTTACGTTGAAATATCCATGGGATCTTCTGGGAATAAAAAATTACCTGTTTAAAAGTTTAAAAAGATCCATAAGCGAAAAATCAAAAATTGCCAAAACAGCAGAAATTATCGGGGAAGTCGTGATTGGCGATAATGTAACGATTATGGAAGGGGTTCGTATAAAGGGGCCGTGCTTTATCGGCGATAATACGATAATTGGAAACAATGCTTTATTAAGGAATGGAGTTGATGTTGGCGAGAATTGTCTGGTAGGCAGTTTTATGGAGGTAAAAAATACTATCATTATGGATGAGTCAACAACTCATTCGGGTTTCATCGGTGATTCAGTTATCGGCGCGAAATGTAGGATAGCAGCGCAGTTTTGTACAGGAAACGTAAGGCTTGATAGAGGGATAATAAAAACTGTTGTTAAGGAAGAAAGCGTCGAGACAGGAACTAAGTTTCTCGGAGTATTTATTGGAAGAGGATCAAGTCTAGGAATTAAAGTTTCTACAATGCCTGGAATTATCATTGGCAGAAACGTAACTATTGGCCCTTCAACCGTGGTGATGAAAAATATTCCAAGCGATACTAAATATTATACGAAATTTCAGGAAATCATAAGCAAGAAAAATGTCCTTCGAGAAGCTCAAGACTTGCAGAAACCAATTGTCCTTTTCGATATTGACTACACTCTTTTCGATACGCGCAAATTTAAGGATTCGAAGCTTCAAGACTATAATATCTATGAAGAAGTTATGGGAATATTAATGCAGCTTTCGGGTTTGGCGAATTTAGGAATTTTTTCTAAAGGAGAAACTGAATTTCAGAAAACTAAACTGGAAAAAACAGGGATGATGAAGTTTTTTAAAGATAACGATGTTCATATCTTTGACGACAAAGATGCAAATTTAATAAATGTTTTAGAAAAATACAAAGGCTCCAAATTATTTCTTGTCGATGACAAATTGGAAATATTGTATTCTGCTAAAAAACATATGTCTCAAGTTTTTACTATTTGGGTTAAAAGAGGGCCATTTGCCCAAGTTCAAAAGCCAATTGAAGAGTTTTCGCCCGATGAGCAAGTTGAAAATCTTTCAGAAATTGTTAGAATAGTTCAGTCAAATTAGGAATTATGTGCGGAATATTTGGATACGTTGGGAACAAAAATGAGGCTGCAAATATCGTCCTTGAGGGATTAAAACTTTTGGAATACAGAGGTTATGACTCATGGGGAGTAGCTGTAAAAGTCGGCAAGAAGCTTTCGGTAGATAAACACATAGGCAAAATAGGAGATGCTAGCGTAAATCTTCCTCAAAGTGTCTTGGGAATTGGACACACAAGATGGGCGACTCATGGAGGAGTAACTGTTGCTAATGCTCATCCTCATATGGATTGTACGAAGACAATTGCAGTTGTTCATAATGGGATTGTTGAAAATTTTCAGGAATTAAAAACAGAACTGATTGGAAAAGGACATAAATTTATTTCGGAAACAGATACGGAAATTATCCCGCATTTGATAGAAGAAAATCTGAAAAAAGAAGGATTCGCAACCTCGGTTCGAGATGCATTCAATAGTCTTAAAGGTCTAAACGCAATCGTAGTTGCTTATGCTCCGTCAAAAGAGATAGTTGTTGCCAAAAACGGATCCCCACTTATTGTAGGGATTGGAGAAAACGAATTTTTCGTAGCATCAGATATTATAAGCATACTAAAACATACAAGGAACATAATTTTCTTAAAAGATAATGAGATGGCGATTTTAGGTAAAGATATTCAGCTTATTTCTCTTCCAAAAGGTCAAAAATTAAAAGTAGAACCTCAAAAAATATCCTGGAAATTTGAAACAGCTTCTAAGGGGAAATTTGCCGATTTTATGATTAAAGAGATTTTTGAACAGCCAAATGTTATTAGAAATATTGCAGCTAATTATTCGGAGCAGATAAATACTTTAGCGAATATGATTAAGAGAGCCAGGGGAACTTTCTTCATAGGAGCAGGTACCGCTTCGTATGCCGCTTTAGCGGGAACGTATCTTTTTTCGAAAATTTCCAAAAAGCATGTCAATACGGCAGTTGCATCGGAATTCAACTATCTTGAAGATTTCTTAACAAAACAAAGTCTCGTAATAGCTCTTTCTCAAAGCGGCGAAACAATAGATGTAATTGAACCCTTAAATAGAGCAAAGACAAAAGGATGTAGAATCGTGGCAATCTCGAATACTTTAGGTTCTACGATCTATAGAATGGCAGACTATAATATTCTTCTGAATGCGGGAGTGGAAAAGGCAGTAGCATCTACTAAAGCCTATACGGCAAAACTTTGCGTTATTCTTATGCTGGCTTATGAATTGGTAGGGGAGCTGAAAGAAATAAAATCTATTTTATTTTCCGCTGCACGTGAGGCAGATAGGATTATTGGAGATAAAAGCATTGGCAAGATAAAAGAACTCGCTAAGCTTCTTAGTAAATCTAAGAATGTCTATGTTATTGGAAGAGGCATTTCTTATCCAACTGCATTAGAAGCGGCTTTAAAAATTAAAGAAGTGAGCTATATTCCGACAGAAGGATTAGCTGGAGGAGAATTAAAACATGGTACGCTTGCCCTTATTGAAAAAGGAACGCCTTGCATAGTCTTTGCGCCGAATGACGAAACATATGAATCTATAATGTCAAATGCTATAGAAATTCACTCTAGGGGAGGTATGATTATCGGTATTTCACCTGAAAATTCCCCAACTTTCAATTATTGGATAGAAATTAAGGATATTGGTGGTGGATCTTACCTAGTGCAGATTATAGCTATTCAGATTCTTGCTTATTACATAGCTGTTAACCTTGGTCTTGATCCGGATAAGCCGCGAAACCTCGCCAAATCCGTTACCGTAAAATAACCTCTTTTATTTGTATATCGCATCAGAGGATAGTATAATAGATAGTTATGGCACAGCTTTTGGGCTTAACGCTTCTTTCTTTTTTTATAACCGGTATTTTGCTCATTCCTTTCATAGATTTTCTGTATAAGATAAAACTTCGCCGTCAGAAGCAAAAAACCAAAGATCTTTTTAATAAGTCCACTCCGATTTTTGACAAATTCAATAATTGGAAAGCGGGAACTCCGTTTGGGGGAGGAATACTAATTATAGCTGTGGCATCAATACTGACTTTATGGGCATATGGGATATTGAAGATAAGCGTAAAGCCTTGGGAAGTTTTCGTAATTTTGTTTACGTTCGTTGGTTTTGGGCTTTTGGGTCTTTTAGATGATGCGAAAAAGTTGAATCCCGGCAAGGAATTTTTCTTTTTCGGGCTTAGATTCAGGCATAAGTTTATGCTGCAGTGGGTTTTGGCTTTTATCGTGGCGGCAGTTTTATATAAGCAGCTTGGCTATACTTTTATTTTTATTCGGGGAGTCGGTTTAACAGATATGGGATTTTTATATATTCCTTTTGCCGCTTTTGTCATAGTTTCCTTTGCAAATGCCTTTAATATAGCGGATGGATTAGACGGATTGGCTACAGGCCTTTTCTTAATATCGCTGGTTGCTTTTCTGGCTATTTCTGCCAATCAATTGGATAATTCGCTTGGGGCTTTTATCGCAATACTTATGGGAAGCGTAGCGGCATTTCTGTATTTCAATATATATAAAGCCAGGATATGGCTTGGGGACGTAGGGTCTTTGTCTTTGGGTGCGACTTTGGGAGTAATAGGTCTTCTTACGGGGAAGATTATAGCAGTTGCCTTTATAGGGGGAGTATTTATTATAGAAATAGGATCATCGCTTATCCAGATTCTTTCCAGAAAATTTTTTGGGAAAAAAGTTTTTCCGGTTGCACCCCTCCATCTATATTTATTAAGAAAAGGATGGGATGAACCAAAAATTGTAATGAGAGCTTGGCTTGCGGGATTTTTCTTTGCAATCTTAGGACTTTATATAGCCTTCATAAAATGATATTTATTTGTCTTTCCTAGAGTATGAAAAGGATAGATGTTTTTCTTCTTGGTCTAGTTTCGATATTAGTCTTATTCGGACTATTTATGATTTACGATGCTTCCTCATATGTGGCTTTGAGAGATTTTGGGGACAAATACCATTACATCAAGGACCAATTCTCTTGGGGAGCATTGGGTTTTTTAGGGCTAATTTTCTTTACGCTTTTTGATTATCGTAAATTGTACAATCTCGCTTTGCCTTTGTTGGTAATTTCGATAATTCTTCTTATTCTGGTTTTTATGCCGGGTATCGGAGTGTATGCTTTAGGAGCGCATCGATGGATTAATCTAGGAATCTTTACTCTTCAGCCCGCAGAATTCGTTAAGCTTGCTTTGGCAATTTATCTTGCGGCTTGGTTTTCCAATAAAGAAAAGGGCAGATTTACGGCATTTTTATTTCTTATTGGATTAGTTTTAGTCCTTATTGCTCTTCAGCCGGATATGGGTACAGGTATTGTAATCTTGACAGAAGCTCTTGTTATTTACTTTTTGTCCGGAGGAAACATATTTTATTATGTAGTTTTAATTCCTGTATTAACAGTAATAGGCTTTATATTTACCAAAATTGAACCATACAGGGCAAGACGTCTTGAGTCATTTTTAAGCCTGGACAAGTCTTTCGATTCATCTTCTTATCATGTGAAACAGATACTTATAGCTCTTGGATCAGGAGGAATAATGGGAGTCGGGCTTGGCAATTCCTTGCAAAAATATGCATATCTTCCGGAGACAACCACGGACTCAATATTTGCAATTATCGCAGAGGAATTAGGTTTTGTAGGAGCAGCAATAGTTATCGTTTTATTTGCACTTGTTGTCTGGAGGGGTTTATATGTTGCATTAAGAGCAAAAGATAATTTCGGCAAGCTTTTGGCAGGCGGAATTACCACATTTTTGGCAACACAAGCAATTATAAATTTTGCAGCCCAGACAGCTCTTTTGCCTTTAACAGGAATTCCTCTTCCTTTCATTTCCTATGGAGGGTCAGCTCTCATAGTTGATCTTTGCGCTATTGGTATGCTTTTAAATATTTCCAAGCAAGGGAGCAATAATCTATGAGGGTTATAATAATAGGCGGACACTTATCACCGGCTTTATCCATAATAGAAAAACTTCCAAAAACAGATAAAGTTCTTTTTATCGGAAGAAAATATGTTTTTGAAGGAGACCAAGCGCTGTCTTTGGAATATAAAACTATTCAGTCTCTTAAAATTCCTTTTGTAAATCTTATTACGGGAAGACTTCAGCGTAAGTTTACAAAACATACGATTCCCTCTTTGTTAAAACTTCCATATGGTTTTATGCGGTCAATACTTGCTCTTATAAAATTTCAGCCGGATGTGGTTTTGAGTTTTGGCGGATACTTATCTTTTCCGGTTGTTCTTTCAGCATTTTTGTTAAGAATTCCTATTGTTATTCATGAGCAGACTTTAGAAGCAGGTCTTGCAAATAAAATACTTTCAGTCTTCGCAAAAAAGATTTGCATCTCATGGGAAACCTCTAGAAAATTTTTTCCTAAAGGGAAAATTGTACTTACGGGAAACCCC
>JBBTZX010000093.1:0-2547 GCA_038061125.1 Patescibacteria group bacterium
CGAAATTCTAAAGCATTTTCTCTTAGTTTCTTTCGCTTCGTTTCTTTCTTCACGTGAAAATTATTCCTTCAAAACGCTTCTTATGGCTTTTATTTTTCTTGCCCCTATATCTTTATTAATTTTTATACAGCCTGATCTTGGCAATACCCTTATATATCTTTCTGTTGCTGTTTTAACTCTTATTGCATTCGGAATTCCTTTCCGCTTCTTTTTGGCACTTACCGTACCCCTAGGTTTACTTTCTCCTCTTATCTGGAGATTGCTACATGACTATCAAAAACAGCGCATTGCTACCTTTCTCAATCCGCAAGATCCTCTTGGTTCCTCCTATAATGCCATTCAGTCAGTCATCGCTGTTGGTTCGGGAATGTTTTTTGGAAAAGGCTTAGGCCAAGGAACTCAATCTGCGTTAAGATTTCTGCCGGAGCGCCACACTGATTTTATCTTTGCGACCTTGTCCGAAGAACTGGGCTTCGTAGGCAGTCTGATTGTAATTTTGTGCTTCGCGTTTCTTCTTTTTAGAATATTTAAGATATTTTCTAATTCTCAGGAAACGTTTCCCAAAGTTTTCGCTATTTCCGCTTTTTCAATTATCCTTCTTCAGGCTTTTGTAAATGTAGGGATGAACATCGGAATTCTGCCTATCGTAGGCATAACTCTTCCCTTTGTTTCTTACGGAGGAAGTTCTCTTTTGTCCAGTTTTATCCTACTTGGACTTGTGTCTTCGATAAGCAGAAAATCAGATGAAGATAATGTCCTAGAAATTAAGTAGATAGTTTGCTATAATAGAGTTCTAAATGAAATACGCTGTTATCAAACTAGCCGGCAAACAATACACGGTAAAAACCGGAGACATAATCGAAACAGAACGGCTTGATCTTAAACCAAAAGACAAATTTACCATAGAAGATGTTCTCCTAACTGTTTCCGATACTAATACTAAAGTAGGCGATCCTAAAGTTAAAGGAGCTAAGGTCAAAGCAACAGTCCTGGATAATATAAGGGGAGAAAAGATAAGGGTATCTAAATTCAAAGCAAAAGTGCGTTATAGAAGGGTTACCGGACATAGGCAAAGCTTGAGCAGAGTTCAAATAGACGATATCGCATTCGGCAACTGATATACTTTGAACCTCTTGACTTGCGTGAAAATTAAAGTTAAAATATTTTTGTTTTTCACAAGGTTAATATATGGCACATACAAAAGCACAGGGAGCAACAAAAGGCAACAGAGACTCGATAGCAAAACGTTTAGGCGTGAAAGTTTATGGCGGGCAGAAAGCTATTGCCGGCAACATTATAGTAAGGCAAAAGGGAACAAAGTTTTTCCCAGGCAAAGGTGTTTCCATGGGGAATGATTTCACATTATTTGCGATCAAAGAAGGTATTGTTAATTTTAGAAAATTAAAAGGCAAGAAAATTGCAGAGATTATAAATTCGTAAGTTATATTTTATGGATAACCAGAACCAAAACCAGAATCAGCAAGAAAGGGTATTTGAATTGGAAGTAAGCGTTCTTCAGTCTAATCCTCTTCAACCAAGAGGCGCAATAACTCCCCAGTCTCTGAACGAATTAATGGAATCAATAAGAGAACATGGCGTCCTCGAACCCTTAGTTGTGGCCAAAACTCCGGCAGGCTACCAAATTATCGCAGGCGAAAGACGTTGGAGAGCATCCAAGCTTTTAGGTCTTATCAAAGTACCTGTAGTTATAAAAGAAACAACTCCGCAAGGAATGCTGGAAATGTCAATTGTAGAAAACGTACAGCGGGAAGATTTAAATCCGATAGAAAGAGCTCTTGCTTACAAAAGATTAATTGACGAGTTCGGTCTTGGAACTAATGAAGTAGCCAAAAGAGTAGGAAAAAGCGCACCAACGGTTTCCAATACCATGAGACTATTATCTTTGCCAGATGCAATAAAAGATGCTTTAGTTGCCGGAGTTATCACCGAAGGCCACGTACGGCCTCTGATATCCTTGGGCGATCCGAAACTGATGCTTGATCTATTCAAGCAAATACTGCGCGAAAATATTACCGTTAGAGAAACTGAAGAGGCTGCAAGGAAAATTAAAGGTGATCTGCAAAAAAAAGAACCAAGAGCCAGACACGACAGACTTTGGGTTCCGGAACTGGATGAAATGGCAAAAAATGTGGAGAAAAAGCATAATGTTGATAAAGTCAGTATTTACCAATCAAGATCTCTGGCAAGAATGGTTATTGTAGTTCGTGGAGATGTTGAAGTAACCGGACCAAAAATAAAAGAAATTGCCGATATTCTCTCCAAATAATACTCTCCTAGTTTGAATAAGGATTTTTAATCAGACCTGCAAGCGGAAGCGGCCAATAAGCGAAAAATGACTCCCCTATTATGAAATCCTTCGGCACGAAGCCCCATTCCCTTGAATCCGAACTGTATGGCCTATTGTCTCCAAATGCCAGAAAGCTTCCTTGAGGAACAGTTACTTCTTCTCCCTCCTTGAGAAATGACCCCGCATAAGTTTTGACCGTTGGTTTAAGATAGGAACTTTCATCCAGCATTTTTCCGTTT
>JBBTZX010000094.1:0-2621 GCA_038061125.1 Patescibacteria group bacterium
TGTTTTCCCTTCATTCTCCATCGCTTTAAACTTCTCGCTTATTTGATCTCTTGAGGAAAATCCAATTGCCTTAAGAAATGTAGTTGCTAAGAATTTCCTGCGTCTGTCTATTTTTACTGTAATTGTTTCGTGTCTGGTTGTTGCAAATTCAAGCCATGAACCGTGAACAGGTCTTATTTCGGCAATAAATAATTTTTTACCTGTAACATTATCTTGTACTGCTGTGAAGAATACCCCGGGAGAACGTACTAGCTGACTAACAACAGAACGCTCTACTCCGTTTATCACAAACGTTCCTCTTTCTGTCATTTGAGGAATATCTCCTAAAAAAACTTCCTGATCAATCTCGCCTTGAGTTTTTTTATTCAAAAGGCTTGCTTTTACGTATAGCGGAGCATCGTAGGTTACCCCTTTGGATATTGCAACTTCAGAAGTATCACCAGGTTTACCTATGCGATAATTTTTTAAAGTTAAGTTCCAATTCTTGCCGGTAAAATCATTAACAGGAGAAATTTCTTTTAATATCTCGCCAATACCTTCTTCCAAGAACCACTTATATGAACTTTTTTGAACATCAAGAAGATCTAGTTTTGGTAAATTTGTATATTCTTTTCCCCAGTTTTGCCTAACAGACGAAAGGCTTTTTTTAAAATTATCTTTTGTTGGTTTTTTAGTAGATTTAGGCATTTACAAAGCAAAAAAAATGCACAAGGTGCATTACCTTTATATGGAAATATACAAAGTAAGTATTTATACCATACTATTTATATAAGTGTCAAGGGGTAAAGTAGAATGAAATTCACTTTACCCCGCAGACCCTGAGCGGAGTCGAAGGGTCAAGCCCCAAGATAAAAATTATATTCTCAAAAGATATCTTGCAAACTTCGTGGTATAATTTAGATTAAGATGACGGCTGCGGAAATTATTCAAAAATATATTGCTTTTTTTGAGAAAAGAGGACACAAAAGAATTCCGAATACCTCTCTTGTTCCGGAAAATGATCCGACAACTCTTTTTACTTCCTCCGGTATGCAGCCTCTGGTCCCCTATCTTTTGGGTGAACCTCATCCTGCCGGAAAAAGATTGGTTAACGTACAAAATTGTTTCCGCTCTCAAGATATTGACGAAGTCGGAGATAATCGCCACACAACTTTTTTCAGAATGCTTGGTAATTGGTCTTTGGGAGATTATTTCAAAAATGAAGAAATACCATGGCTTTGGGAATTACTGACAAAAGAATTCGGACTACCGAAAGAAAAACTATACATTAGTGTTTTTGATGGCGATAACGATAATGGAATTATATTTGATAGGAAAAGTTATGACATTTGGTTAGACGTTTTAGACAAGTCTTTTGGATCATCACAAAAAGGGAGAATCTTTAGCTCAATAGAAAAAAATTGGTGGAGTAGAAGCGGTTTACCGGAAAATATGCCCGTTGGAGAAATAGGAGGTCCCGATACCGAAGTTTTCTATAGATTTGATGAGATAAGTCACGATAGGAAATGCAAAGGCGATAGTCCTGTGCTGTGTGAATGCGGAACATATTTGGAGGTCGGAAACTCTGTTTTTATGCAATATAAGAAAACAGAAAATGGCTTTGAAGAACTTTCTCAAAGAAACATCGATTACGGCGGAGGCGTAGAAAGGCTAATGGCTGCGATTGAAAATCAACCTGATATTTTTCAAACAAATTTATTTGCACCAATTATTAAATCCATAGAAAAAGCAACAAATAAACCATATGTTGGAAACGAAAAAAATATGAGAATAATTGCGGATCACTTAACCGCATCGTCTTTTATGATTTCTGATGGCTTAGTTCCTAGCAATAAAAATCAAGGTTATATTTTAAGAAGATTATTAAGGAGAAGTTTTGATACCTTAATAGATGAATTTAATGCTAAGATTATGTATCCAATTATTGAAAACATAGTAACTCAATACGCGGAAACTAACCCAAAATTAAAAGAAACATTTGAAAAAATTGCTTTGACAATTACAAACGAGATTGGTATTTACGAAAAAGTTGTTGGAGAAGCTTCGAGATTCATAAGGAGTAAATATAAAATCCAAGGGGACGAATTAAAAGGTATGCTCAATATTTCTGCAGATGATGCATTTATTCTTTATACAACTCATGGACTTTCCCCTACTCAAATAAAAAGTTTGGGATACGCCTTTAATGACCATGAGTTCGCCGAGAAAATGAAATCTCATCAAAATATTTCCAGAGCTGGAGCAACAAAGAAATTTGCGGGAGGGTTGGCGGATCATTCGGAAAAGACGATTATGGGACATACCGCAACTCATCTAATGCATCAAGCGATAAGAGATCTTCTGGGAGATAAGGTTCATCAGAGCGGTTCGAATATTACGCCCGAAAGAGTTAGGTTTGATTTTAATTTTGACAGAAAACTAACGGATGAAGAAATTAAAAAAATAGAGGATATGGTAAACGAAAAAATAAAAGAAAATCTGCCTGTTCATTTTGAAATTATGCCATTGGAAAAAGCTAAAAAACTTGGAGCAATTGGACTTTTTGATGAAAAATATTCGGACCAAGTTAAAGTTTATTTTATCGGCGATTATTCTAAAGAATTTTGCGGAGGACCGCATGT
>JBBTZX010000094.1:2721-6712 GCA_038061125.1 Patescibacteria group bacterium
ATACCTTTTTTTCCGTTTTTTAATAAAAAGAGTAATTCTTCTTATTTTTTGGCTTTAGTTCTTGAGAATGAAAAAGTAAATGCTGTCATCTTTGAAGAAATTGAGGGAAAAATCAAAATAGTTGGAAACGAAGAGAAATATTTTAATGATTCTATTGAAAAAATTTCTCCGGAAGAAATGCTGGATGCATTAGATAAGGCAATATCGCAAGCCGAACAATCATTGCCCAACAATACCCAAGCTTTAAAAACTATTTTCGGAGTAAAAGAAGATTGGGTAGAAAATAATAGAATAAAAAAAGATTATCTTCTGAAGCTAAAAAAAGTAAGCGATGAATTAGGTCTTACTCCAATAGGATTTCTGATAGTTTCGGAGGCAGTATGCCATTTGCTTGAGAAAGAAGAAGGAGCGCCTGTTTCTGCTATCTTTATAGATCCCGGGGAAAAATTCGTCACAGTTTCCCTTATTAGAGCTGGACGGATTATAGAAGCAAAAGTATCGGAAATCCATGAATCACTGGCTTTTACAGTAGACTCTTTACTTAAACACTTTACGTCTTCGGATATTTTACCATCAAGAATTATTATATTTGAAAGTTCAGAAGATATAGTTCAAGAATTTATCGGACACCAGTGGAGCAGAAGTCTTCCTTTTCTGCATCTTCCCCAAATAACAACTCTGCCTGCCGGGTTTGATGCCAAAGCAGTATTGCTTGGCGCAGCGTCCCAAATGGGCTTTGAAGTCCTTGATGAAATTATTGAGAAAGAAGAACGCCAGGAATTTAAAATAGAAAAAGATCTGGAAGAAGTTGTCAAGCCCGAAGAGCCAAAGGAAGAACCTGTAGAGGAGCCAAAAGAAGAAATTGCTGCAAAACCTATAGAGTATTTTGGATTTGTAAAAGATCAGGATGTTGTAAAAAGTTTGCCCAAAAAAATTGTAGAGGAACCAAAACTTGAGGAAAAAATTATTGCAGAAAGAATAGAAGAAATACCGGAAGAATTAAAAGCGGAAGGGGTGGAAGAAAACCAAATGGTAATAAAAGATTTTATTTTTGGTTTACTGAAGATAATAAAAAAAAGTTTTGCCAAAAGACCTTCTTTCCACATCCCCTCTTTCTCTGGCGGAAAAACTATTTTTGTTTTTCTTGGAATTTTTATTTTAATAATGGGATTTTTCGTTTTCTATATTTTCGGCGTGAAGGCAACAATCATTGTAAAAGTTGATCCGAAAATAATTAGCGAAAATCAGGATGTTATTTTTTCTTCAACTTCTCCTACCAGTTTGGCCGATAATATTATTTCCGGAGAATTCGTAACAGTCTCTAAAGATACGCAAGCCTCAACTCCTGCAACAGGCAAGAAAGACGTAGGAGACAAAGCAAAAGGAACAGTAACAATATTTAACCTTTCAAAAAATACCAAAACCTTATCAGCTGGAACTGAAATATCCTTAACGAATGATTTAAAATTTGTTCTGGATAATTCGGTAACCGTTGCCTCTGCATCTTCATCTACAGATTCTAATTTCAACGTAATAACAAAACCCTCTACTGTAAGCGTTAACATTACTGCGGATCAATTGGGTAAGGAATCCAATCTTCCATCAGGTACAAAATTTTCCGTAAGCTCGTTTGATACTTCTGATTTAATCGCTAAAAATGATAATCCTTTTTCAGGCGGAACGAAAAAGCAGGTAACTGTTGTTTCCAAAGATGATGTAAGTAAATTGACATCCGATCTGACGAAAACACAAGAACAAAGTGCTAGAAATGATCTTTTGAAAAACTTGCCAAGCGATAAAAATTTATTACCTGCTTTTATTGACGAGACTGTTAGTAAAAAAGTTTTGGATACGAATATCGGAGACGAAGCTGCAACTGTAACTCTAAAAGGAGAAGTTACTTATGAAGGATTAAGCTTTTCGAAGAATGAGTTAGTGAATCTTGCAAAATCGGTATTAGCGAATAAGATACCAAATGCACCGGCTATTAATTACGACAATATTAAAGTTGACGTTACCAACATTAAAGTAAAAAACGATAAAGAAATAAATGCCAACCTTAGCATTAAAGCCTTACTGTTACCGAAGATAGAGACTAATAAAATATTATCCCAAATAAAAGGAATTTCTTATAAAGAAGCCGAAAATAAATTTTTGTCAATATCTCAAGTATCGGATGTTACAATTTCAAGCTCCCCTAATATTCCATTCTTCCCAAAAAATCTTCCCAGAAATGCAGGCAATATTACTATCGTAATTAAAGCTAATGAGTAAATATTATCTTAAAGAAAAAAGAAGTCAACAGGGATTAAAAATTATACTAAAAATTGTAAGTTTGGGGATATTGATCGCAGGATTTGCGATAACGTCTTATGTGTTCTTTCCGCTTATTTCTTGGCAGATATATTTTGCTCCGGTATTCGCATCGCAAATTTTAACTGCACCTATTCCTCAAAATAGCGTAGTAAATCCTTCTATGGTGCAAAGTCTTATTTCTCAAGCCGGCAATATCATAACAGGCGTTGATTACACAAACGCCCAGAATTGGTTTCCCAATCATAATTCCAATTTCCCCAATCAGAAAAATGTACCAAAAGTATCCTCATATACTCTTTCTATTCCAACTCTTGGGATACAAAATGCTTTAGTTTCAACTATCGATAACGATCTGAAAAATCACTTAGTAAATTATGAAGGGACTGCTGTACCAGGAGACAATGGCAACTCTGTAATTTTTGGTCATTCAACTTTACCTCAATTATTTAATCCAAAAGATTATACGACAATTTTTACAACTTTATACAAACTTAAACTGGGAGATAAGATATACGCTACGGTAAACGGCGTAACTTACGCATATAAAATATATAATATTACTGTTGTAGATCCAAACGATACGTCAATATTCTCGCAGAATTATGGAAATTCCCACCTAACGCTTGTTACCTGTACTCCTCCGGGAACTACGTGGAAAAGATTGATAATAAAAGCAAATCTTGAAAGTATCTAGATATGACAACAAAAAGTTTTGATCATAACGAAGGAGAAGAGCAAAGAGCCATTAACGCCATCCGAAGAAAATTGATTGGCAAAAAATTAACATATAGAGAAATATTCTCTATTATGGACCAGATCGCCAAACAAAGGCTCGGCGATGTTTTAACCACATATTTTGCCGCTTCAGGTTACTCCAAAGGGTTTACAAAAGAAGAATTATATTACCTTACCAAGGCAATGGTGGAAACCGGAGAAAAACTGCATTTTAAAGGGATTGTTGCCGATAAACATTCTATCGGCGGAGTCCCCGGAACTAGAACTACGTTAATAGTAGTTCCTATAGTTGCTGCAGCAGGTTTTATAATTCCCAAAAGTTCTTCAAGGGCAATAACTACACCTGATGGAACTGCTGACGATATGGAAGTTTTGTCCCCTGTAACTTTTTCCAAAGATGAAATTTATAAGATCGTTAAAAAAACAAATGCCTGTATAGTTTGGGGCGGAAGTTTCAATATTGCCCCTGCTGATGACGTATTGATACAGGTTGAGAAACCACTTTTTTTTGAAAGCTATGACAAAATCTTAGTATCAATTATGGCTAAAAAAATAGCCTTTGGATCAAATCATGTCGTCATCGATCTTCCGTATGGCAATATGGTAAAAGTAAGAACATTAAAAGATGCTGAAATTTTAAAAGAAAAGTTTGAATATTTAGCAAAAAGGTTTAATATAAAAATTCGTCCTTTAGTGCATCGAACCGACGAACCTGCAGGAAAAGGTATAGGTCCGATACTGGAAACCCGAGAAGCTCTGCGGGTGCTTGAACAAAAACCCAATCGTCCGCTTGATTTGGAAATAAGAAGTATAAATCTAGCCGCTAATCTTTTGGATTTATGCCTTAAAGATTCTCCGAAAAAACTTCAAGAAGATATAAAGAAAAATTTCGGAAATTGTTTTGGCTGGGCAACAAAAATACTGCAAAACGGTCTTGCTT
>JBBTZX010000095.1:0-8090 GCA_038061125.1 Patescibacteria group bacterium
AATATTAATTCATTCCGCTTTGTTGAAAAAGCTATTGAATATGAAATAAAAAGACAAGAGGAAATTTTAGATAGTGGAAAAACTCCGGCACAGGAAACCATGGGCTGGGATGAGAAAAAAGGACAAACCGTCTCCCAAAGAATTAAAGAAGAGGCGAATGATTATCGTTATTTCCCTGAACCTGATATTCCGCCAATACGATGGACAGAATCTCAAATATCAAAAATTAAATCTCAAATCGGAGAATTGCCTGACGCAAAGTTTGAAAGATTTAAAAAAGAGTTTTATTTATCCGACTACTATGCGGAAATTATAACCAGAGAAAAACCAATGGCAGAGTTTTTTGAAGAGGCAGTAAAGGTTGGCAAAAAACATAATGTTAATCCGAAGCAAATCGCTAATTTTCTAATCAATAGGAGTATTGATATTAATCAAACTCTCCCCTCCCAATTAATACAAATTATTTTAAGCTCAACTCAAACAGACCAAATAGACGATAAAGAATTAGGAAAAATAATAGATAAAGTTCTAAAAGAAAATCCAAAAGCAGTTTCAGACTACAAAAGCGGCAAACAAAATGCGATAATGTTCCTAATCGGACAAGTAATGAAAAATTTCAAGCAAAAACTTGACGCTGAAAAAGTAAAAACTTTAGCTATGGAGAGATTAAAGCAATGACATTAGACAATGGAGCAAAATTAGAAACTAAAACAGGACAACCAATCGTAAATGAACGAGTAAATCCTTTTGAGAGACAGCTCGTCGACCAAGGATTTAACTTTGGCATACCCAAAAGAATATTAGGAAATGAAAAATTGCCAGAGGGTACAAAAAGGGATCGCTTAACAAGCCTACCCATCGAAGACGATGCACTGAGAACTGTTGTAGGACGGAGGCTTTCTCGGGCAATAAGAGATGGAGAGAATTGGGCAGTTGTATATGGCGATGCAGACAACTTAAAGTTAGCAAATAATAGATACAACCGAAGGATGGGGGATATGGTAATCAGGTACGGCGCGGCTGCTGTAACACAGGCTGTGGACTTAACAAATTTTGGAGACCAAGTTGAAATTATAGCTGCTCGTCCTGGGGTTACTGCGGACGAAACAATGATTTGGATTTTTGGCTTATCGGACAACGAACTACAAACGCTTTTAAAGAATTTGGAAGATGCAGGAAAGCCCACAGAATCTCAAAACCCTCAGTTTAGGTTTTCTGTGTCCGCAACAGCGGTATCAAGCAAAGATCCAAGAATCCAAAATAAGCTAAGGATTACAAAGGAATACGTAACGCAAGCGCACGACCGCATTTCCTATGATTTTCTATCTGATGTTGTTGATATTGCGGAAACAGATGTAAGGAATATAAAAATAATAAAAGATTTAGAGCGTCTTCCTGTAGAGGAATTGCTTACGGATCATGTTCTATTACGTAATTTCATAAGCATACTAAAAGAAGATCTTGGTAATAGCAGAATTAGCGATCAGTTACTAGAAACGATATGTAAGCTCGTTAGCGTTCAAACTGTGAAAGCGTTAGGAAAATCGCCAACAACTAAAGGTAATTTTACTCTCATGCTACAAGATTTAGGAGTAAGCGAACAACAACTTGAAAATGCTCGAACTCCTGAAGATCTCATGAAGCTCTTCGAAGATATGTTCGGAAAAGAAAAGTAATATGGCTGATTTCGTTCATCTTCATAATCACAGTGAATATTCTCTTTTGGATGGTTTGTCCAAAATCCCTCAAATGGTGAAACGCGCCAAAGATCTCGGGATGAAAGCGCTTGCCATAACCGATCATGGAAATATGTACGGAACAATATATTTCTACAAAACCTGTCTTGAAGAAGGAATAAAACCCATTATTGGCTGTGAAATGTACATCAGCAGACGCTCAAGACACGATAAGGAAGCAGGCCTAGATACCGATTCCAATCACCTTATTCTTCTGGCAGAAAATAACACCGGGTATAGGAATCTGATGAAGATAATCTCTATCGCAAATCTTGAGGGATATTACTACAAACCTCGGTCAGATATGCAGCTTTTAAAGGATAATCACGAAGGGCTAATTTGTCTTTCTGCCTGTGTAAACGGATACGTATCCGAACCGCTCATTCAAGGACAAGAAGAAACAGCAATTAAAAGAGCAACAACCCTTTCTGAAATATTCGGCAAAGATCATTTTTATTTGGAACTTCAGAAACATACCGATGTAAAAGATCAAGACTCCCTAAATGAAAAGTTAATAGCGCTTTCTAGAAAACTGGGAATTCCGCTTGTTGCAACTAATGACAATCATTATGTAAATAGTACTGATGCTGAAGCCCAAGAAGTACTGCTTTGTATCCAAACGCAGACAACTTTGCAGACCAAGAATAGAAGGCTTTCGATGATATCATCCCCTGACTTTTATATGAAAACTCCAGATGAGATGCAAGGACTTTTTATACAAACGCCTGAAGCAATTGAAAATACAGTCAAAATTGCGAAGATGTGCAACATAGAAATAACTTTGGGTAAGTGGATTATGCCGGCATTTGAAGTCCCAAGCAAAAAAACTCCGGCGGAGTATATAAAAGAAAAAGTCGACGAGGGACTAATGGTACGTTATAAAAAAATAACACCTGTAATTAGGGAAAGGACGGATTACGAACTGTCAGTAATATTAAAAAAAGGTTACGAGATGTATATTTTAATTGTCGCTGATTTCGTTAATTGGGCAAAAAGTCATGGGATTACCGTAGGCCCAGGCAGAGGATCAAATGCAGGATCTATTGTGTCTTACGCTTTGGCAATATCAGATGTAGATCCTTTGTACTTTAAATTGCCGTTTGAAAGATTCCTCAATCCGATGCGTCCATCCCCTCCTGATATAGATTTGGATTTCGCAGATAACAGACGTGACGAAGTCATAGAATACGTCACCAAAAAATACGGTAAAGATAAGGTGGCACAAATCATAACCTTTGGAACTATGGAAGCAAGGGGATCAGTAAGAGATGTCGGAAGAGCTCTTGGTATGCCTTATTCTGCACCGGATAGAATATCAAAAATGATACCGCCGGGGTGGCAAGGACATGCAATGACCATAGATAAAGCCTTGGAACAATCTTCTGATTTAAGAATCGCCTATAGCATCGAGTCTGAAACCAAAAGGCTACTTGATCTTGCCAGAAAAGTAGAAGGTGTTGTAAGACACGCCTCAATGCATGCGGCAGGGGTTGTGATCGCAGATAAACCTCTCATAGAGTATACGCCACTTCAAAAAGAAACAAATGGTGAAAAAATAATTACTCAATACGATATGTATACCGTAGGCGAGGATGGGGTAGGCTTATTGAAGATGGATTTTTTAGGTCTTAGAAATTTAACCATTATCCAAGAAGCTTTGCGTTTCATAAAAGAAAATCAGGGAATAAAAATACTACTATCAGAACTTCCGCTTGATGATAAAAAGACCTACGACTTGCTATCGTCAGGAGAAACTACGGGTATATTCCAGCTTGAGTCTTCCGGCATGAGAAGATATATTAAAGAATTAAAACCTACCTCTATATTTGACTTACAGGCAATGGTTGCTCTCTATAGACCCGGACCTATGGCAAATATTCCTGAATTTATAAAGAGAAAACATAATCCTTCCCTTATCAAATATCCTGACCCGCGCCTTAAAGAAATATTAAAGGAATCATACGGAGTTATTACATTTCAAGATGATGTTCTTTTAACAGCGATTACTGTTGCCGGATATTCATGGCTTGAGGCAGATAAGTTGAGGAAAGCAATTGGCAAGAAAATTTCTTCCGAAATGAAAAAGCAACATGATCAATTCGTAGATGGCTGTATAAAAAATGGCATGCTCAAGAATAAAGCTGAATTGCTTTGGATTTTGTTCGAGCCATTTGCAGGTTATGGATTTAATAAAGCACACGCAGCCGGCTATGCTACGATTGCCTTCCAAACAGCCTACTTTAAGGCTCACTATCCTGTTGAGTTTATGACTGCGCTTCTTACAGCAGAATCTAGGGGAACTACAGGTCCGGTCAAAAACGAAAAGATTGCTCAAGCCGTAATGGAATGTAGAAGGCTAAATGTGAAAGTTCTACCTCCGGATATAAATAAATCAAATACCGACTTTACCATAGAGGATAAAACGAAAATACGGTTTGGTTTATCTGCAATTAAAAATGTCGGTGAGGCCGCAATGAAAAGTATTTTGGAAGCTAGAAGTAAGGGACCATTTGAAAATTTAGAAGATTTTTGCTCACGTGCTGATTTGGGACCTGTAAATAAAAAAACTTTAGAAAGTTTAATAAAAGCAGGCGCAATGGATTATTTCGGCAATAGGGCAAAACTCTTAATTAACTATTCTGAAATAATTGAAAATTTACATCAAAAGAAAAAGCAGACAAGTGTCGGACAAGAAAGTTTATTTGGAGATAGCGATATCGATTCCAAGCCCGCAAATTTGCTGCAAAACGACATTGAAGACTTTTCTGAATTGGAAAAATTATCATTTGAAAAAGATTTTCTTGGGTTTTATTTAACCTCCCATCCTCATGCGGATAAACTGCTCTTGGTAAAATCTTTAATCACTCATGAAATCGAATTGGCTGGAGAAGAAAAAGAAGGCGAAAAAGTAAAGATAGGAGGAATTATAGAGAATTCCCGAAAAATATTTACGAAGAAAAACAATAACGAAATGGCGTTCTTAACTATCGGAGACGAAAAGGGTTTATCTATAGAATGCGTGGTATTTCCTAAAATTTTTAGCCGGTATAAATATTTATTAATCAAAGATTCCGTAGTCATAGTTGAAGGATACATTGACGGAAAAAACGACAGACCGACAATAATTGCCGAAAAAATCTCAACAATTAATTAATTTCTTCTTGACTTATGCTTAAATTATATTTAAAATGATAAAAGTATATGATTTCATTTTCCTCCGAAGTTATCACACACATAGGATTCTTCAAGATCACAAATTCTCTTCTGAACATATTGCTGGTTGACTGTATATTGGTAGCACTTGTAATTTCTGTAAGAAATAAGCTCTCCTTAATTCCCGGGTTATTGCAAAACGCTGTAGAATTTCTAATTGAAGGGTTTTATAATTTAACCGAGTCAATTTCCAACAAAAACGCAGGGAGAATTTTTCCTTTTTTTATCACTTTTTTTCTTTTTATTCTTGTCTTAAATTGGAGCGGTCTTATACCGGGAGTTGGAACAATAGGTTTCTTTGAACACGGAAAGCTAATTCCCGTTTTAAGAAGCGGCGCTAGCGATCTAAATGTTACACTTGGTCTTGCATTGGTATCTGCTGTTGCAACCCACGTTCTTAGCATACAGACTTTAGGAATAAAAAGTTATCTTGGCCGCTATTTTTCAATAAACCCAATAAACCTTTTTATTGGCATTTTGGAAATAATTTCAGAAATTACAAAAGTTATATCGCTATCATTCCGACTATTTGGTAATATTTTTGCGGGAGAAGTTGTTCTTGCTACAACAAGCAGCATGATTGCATTTCTTTTTCCTATACCATTTCTTCTTTTGGAAATAATAGTTGGATTCGTACAAGCTTTAGTATTTAGCATGCTGACAATGACTTTTATGGCAATTCTCACAACTCCTCATCATGAGGAAGAAACAGCTAAGGAGGTGAGCAGAATATGAACTTTAGCATTTCAGGAGGTTTAATTATAGCTATCGGCGGAATGTTTCCCGCATTGGCAATCGGACTTATTGGAGCTAAAGCTATGGAGTCAATCGGTCGAAACCCTGAAGCTTCCGGAAGAATTCTTCCGGCCATGCTTTTAGCTATGGCATTCGCAGAGGCAATCGCTATTTATTCACTAATCCTAGCATTTCTTAAGTAAGATTGTTCTTTTTAAAAGACTAGGTATCCTTATTCAATATGGAAATTATTAAAAATTTCGGACTTGATCCTATATTTTTGGTTGCTCAAGTCGTTAACTTCTTAATCATTCTTTACGTTCTTAAGAGGTTTTTGTATAAACCGGTATTAGAAATGTTAAAAAAAAGAGAGGACGCAATCAAGGAGACCCTTAAGAAGAATGAAGAAGCGCGTATTCTTTTGGAGAAAACAAGCGCGGAAGAAAAAGCAGTTCTAAGAAGGGCTGAAGCTTTTGCAAAAAAGATTATTGATGATGCCAAAATCCACGCAGCAGAAACGGCTAAGGAAATTGAAGGGATTTCTAAAAAACAAACGGAAAAAATTCTTGCCGATGCATCTTTGCAGATTAAGAAAGAAGCTGTTGAAACAGAAAAAAGATTATCTTTAACAGTAAGCAAAGTCGCAATTGAATTTCTCAAGAAATCATTACATCAGCTTTTCTCTGAAAAAGAGCAAAAAGAAATTCTAAAAAAAGCCTTAAAAGAAATAAAATTATAGTATTAACAAGTTATGAACGTCAAAAATATAAAAAAACTGGTTCTGGCAAGCTACATAGATAAAAAACTGAACCCGATTAGGGTAAATAAAATAGCGGGACTTTTAGCGAGAAAGGATTTAAAAACTTACATAAAAACATTAAAAAGTTATGAGAAGAAAAACACGGTTATCATAAACTTGCCTTTCCTGTATAATGATAAAAAGATATTTGCTAAAATGTTTAAAGGTAAAAAAATTATCTACAAAGAGGATCCAAGTCTTATTGCCGGAGTTAGAATTATAAATAACGATATCGTTTATGAACATGATTTAAAAAATACCCTAGAAGATATCGCGACACATATTGGCCTTGCATATGATTGACGCTGACACAATTATCAAACAGCTGGAAGAAAGACTGGCAACGTTTCAGGGAAACGCCAAAACCCAAAATGTGGGAATAGTGGAAAAAAATACAGACGGAGTAATCGCGGCTTCCGGCTTATCCCAAACATTTATGGGAGAACTTGTGTCTTTTGATAAAAATCAAATGGGTGTAGTGCTAAATTTAGACGAAGACAATGTCTCCATATTAACTTTGGGTAAAAGCGATGATATCAAAGAAGGAGATACCGTGAAGACCACCGGAAAAATATTAAGTATAAACGTATCCGATGACATACTCGGAAGAGTTGTAAATCCTTTAGGAGAACCTCTGGACGGCAAATCAAAAATTAAAAAAGGAAAAGATATGCCTCTTGAAAAAATTGCAGCAGGCGTAGTAGACAGAGAACCAGTAAGCGTACCATTAAAAACTGGAATAAAAGCCATAGACGCATTGATACCCATAGGTCGGGGGCAACGAGAACTCATTATTGGAGATAGACAAACAGGTAAAACAGCTATTGCAATTGATACTATAATTAATCAAAAACAAAGAAGTAAAAAACAAAAACCAGTAATCTGCGTATATGTTGCTATCGGACAAAAACAAAGTACAGTAGCCCAAGTAATAGATAGACTGGGTCAAGACGGTGCATTGGACTATTCAATAATTGTGGCTGCAGGAGCTTCTGACTCCTCATCCTTACAATATCTTGCGCCGTATGCCGGAGTAGCAATCGCCGAATATTTTATGGAAAAAGGAGAAGACGTCTTAGTCGTTTATGACGATCTCACCAAACATGCGTGGGCGTATAGGCAAATCTCTTTAGTTTTGAAACGTCCTGCGGGAAGAGAAGCTTACCCCGGAGACATATTCTATCTTCACAGCAGACTTCTGGAAAGAGCTGTTAAGCTGAACAAAGCAAACGGAAACGGTTCTATAACTGCCCTTCCGATTATAGAAACCCAAGCTAATGATATTTCCGCATACATCCCAACCAATGTCATTTCTATTACCGACGGACAATTGTATCTGCAGCAGGATTTATTTAACAATGGCATAAGACCGGCAATTAATGTAGGCAGTTCTGTTTCAAGAGTCGGAGGAGCAGCCCAAACACCGGCAATAAAATCTGTTTCAGGAAAAATGAAATTAGAGCTCGCACAATATAACGAGTTAGCAGCTTTTGCTCAATTTGGAAGCGAATTGGATCCGGCAACATTGGCACAGCTTGAGAGAGGCAAAAAAACAATCGAAATTCTGAAACAGCCACAATATCACCCTCTTGAGGAAAGTTTAGAAA
>JBBTZX010000096.1:0-14122 GCA_038061125.1 Patescibacteria group bacterium
ATAAAAAGAGTAGCAGAGATGACCGAAGGTCCGGAAATCGTGGAAATGAGTTTAAACGAGCTTCTGGATTTGCCGGAAAAGACCTCTCAATGGGCAACCGCATCCGTGCTTCTTGAAAATAAAGAGCGAATTTTCAATCCGCCTTATAAATTACAAGTTTCTTTTGATGCTGTGGATTATTGGAATAAACAAAGACAACAGGGAAAAACTTGGGAACCCAGACCTGACAAAACTATCCAAAAACAAGCAGAAGTTTTTTTGGAAATGATAAAAGAGACAGGAGTTTCATTTACGCCGATGCAAGCTGAAGATTATTGTTTTGCCTACACTTTTGGATACATGACTCGGGAAGAAGGGGAAGCAAGGTGGCAGGATCTTCATGAACATGAAAGCGACCGATTTATTGAAATGGAGAAAATGTTGGCGAAGGCAAAGGCGGGAGAAGAAATTGATTCGAAAGATCATCGCGTTGTTCAGGCAATTGCAATGTGGGGATTGGTAAATAATAAAGATGTAAGATTTTCATATCAGGATGCGGTAAATAAAACCTGGCCGAAATTTTGGAATTTTTTAGAATATGCAAAGTTTCTTAAAAAATCACTTTAGATTTGGAAATTTTAAGGTTTTTATTTCCCGATGATTATCAGAGCGTCGGTGGGGGAAGAGGAGGACAGATCGGAAGAGGTTGTTGCAACAGCGTAGTCTTTTGCCAGGTCTTTTTTAAGAAGCTCTGCGAAATTGGCTTTATCCTTTTTTACTTTGATAGTAACCCCTTGGTAATTATAATTATCAGCGTTTCCGGTTGATGCGATATTGTAACCGAATTCTTTGAGTATATCTGCCGCTTTTCCCGCAGCCCCTTCTGTACCGCTGCCGTTTTGTACCGTAACTGACAATTTATTTCTATCAAGACCGGATTTATCAACAGTGGAAACTTGGGTCAGCCCGTCTTCCACCCTTTTTAAAAGATCTTGCGTTTGCGTTAATTCTTTGGATTTTACAGGAAATTTGTCTTTGTTTTCCTGCAAGATTTTTTGAGCGGACATAAATGAATCACGAGCTAAATTTTTATTTAGATCTATCAATCCTTGTCCTTCATCGTATTTATTTTTTGCTTGTGTATATACGCTGTTAAATAGAGCTTGGGTTTTGGCATCGTTTTGTTTTTTGACTGCAAAGAAAATACTTGCTACGAGAATAATTACTATGAGAATAAGGACTGTCAGAAAATGTTTTTTGGAATGAGTAAGATTATAAAAAGAGAAAAATTTCGGAGTATTTGGTTGAGAAGCGTCTAATGGAGAAAGGGTTGATGGAGAGGGGATTGGTTCTTGTAATTCAGCTTCTTCGTATGGCGCTTGAGGTGTTTCTTGCTCTTCATATTTTATGACAATAGAGGCAGCGCGCCCGTCTTCTTTCGCATGAAGTTTTGGAGCCAAGTCTTCTGCAATTTCACTTGGAGGAAGACTATCTAGGGATGTTTGGAGAATATCGTTAGTTATAATTTCACAAAAAGCCTTGGTTTCAAGGACAATTAAATCATCTTTTTCTAGAAATCCGGAGGAAGCAATTAAAGTATCTTCGTCTTTGGATGCCAAGACCTCACCTAAACTTTCGCCCCTTTTAATAAGTGCTTTTCCGCCTTTCCCTGCAAATAAATATAGAGCGTTTTCAGAGAACGAACCAACAGAAAAAGAATACAAAACGTCCTCGGGTATTATTTTCAAAGATTCTTCTATCGCGGACTTGATGGAAACCAAATCTTTCTTCTCAAGTGTAAAAAAATTCTGTTCCAGTTTCTCCAATATATTTTTCCCAAGCGTTGCCAAAGATCCATTAGTATCTTCTTCGTTAGCAGCCTTTTCCAAAGATACGACAGCAAAAAGTTTGCCTGCATTATATGCTTGAGACCACGAGGAAATTGTGGGGCTTGCTACTATTTTCGCAAAAGCAAGATTTGTTTCAGCCATTATTTATAGTATAACAAGTGCTGTCAAGAAAAGCGAAATTGCAAGAACAATATGAATGATTGAGATTATTTTAAGTATTGCTTTGGAACTAGGGAGTACGAGAATTTCTCCCATTACTCTAACCTGGGTGAAAACAACAAATGTAAAAACTACGTAGAAAACGATTATAATAAGAGCGATTACTTTAATCCATGAACCCGGATGCAAAGAGTTAATAAAATTTAAATCCATACTATTTTATCTCTTCGGGCCTGAATTTGAATGACCTTTCCCAAGAAGGTCCCCGATTATATGCGTTGCTTCTCGAGGCCGCGGAACTGCTAACGCTTCAAAATTTCTTTCATTTCCTGCCGTCTGCACAAAAACGTTTCCATAATTAACAAGTGTCGAAATGAATCCTGATTGAGTATAATTAACATCTTCAATATGGCTTAAATTGGTAATGGCAATATTGTGTATCACGATATCGGAATAGTCTATATCCACAATTCGTTCTGTTGTAACAATAAATACATTATAAAACCAGTGAAGAAAATTGATAAATAGATAGGAAAGAAGCATCAAATAATAAAACAAAGTAAAGACAGCGATAAAACGATTTGCAGATGGAGAAAATAGGAAATCTAAGCCGAAGCTTGGTAAGGAAAGTGAGATTATTATGGGCAGAACTAAAAGAAATAAGCTGAAAATTATCCAAGAAATATTTTTTACAAAATGAGAGCGTAAGAATAAAATTATTGTTTCATTATCCTTTTGAGTTTGAAATCTTATTCCTTTTGGACTTTTGCAAAAAGAAGAAAAGACACTCATATCCTTTTCTTCCGGTTTTTTATTTTCGGGAGCAACAAAAACATCAATCATATTATTTTCTTTCTATATTATACAACGGTGATTTTATAGAAATATATCCTGGTGCTCTTAAATTAAAAATTTGTTTAAAATCAGAGCCTCCAATTGAAACATCACCCCTATTTGTATTAAATGTTATATTAGCAGTTTTACCATCATTACCATATAGTACTGAAATGCTGGAGATAGAGCTTACGCTTCCTCCGCCGACATTTGCTGCTAAGTCTCTCGTTTCTCCCATAGAATATGGATTTCCTCCCCAACAAGAGGTTGTTATAGGAGTAATTCTTCCGTTATCCACACCGCCTTTATTTTGAATTAAGTATGCATTGACAACATCGGACATTTCTTCCTGATTAAGCCATGGATGTGAACGGCCGCAGGTTGAAGAAGAGATAGAATAGTATTGAGTAAACCATCCTTTGTAAAACCATGGACTTGCGGCAATTTTTTCATACGCTCCGCTTGTCCAAGAGTCTTTATTTCCGGATGTCGTATCCCAGCCTGAATTATTGCCATATCCTCCTGTTGTTGAAGAGTATTGAGCATTTGGCCCTCCTTCCAAAACCCACCCTTGTGTTTCCTTAACTGCTTCTTCCCAAGTACCACCTTTATTTGTGTCTTTGTATACTTGGCAAGATTCTGTTGCACAAATAGATCCTCCTTGACGAATTGCATAAGTTCTTGCGGCAACAGCTTGAGCCTTAAGAGCTTCTTTGGGAAAAGAATTGGGCATTTCGTAAATTCTTTTCATATACTCATCCTCAAAAGCTCTTGTTCCATAGCCTATTACATCTATTGTTGAAGGAACGCCATAACTTTTGTTCAAATTTGCCCCCGGATAATAAAAAGCCAGAATTTGCTCTGCAGATTGTCCTTGCTCTGCTCTTCCTTTTGCTCCGTACTGGCTCATACCATTTCTATGAGTAAAAGCGCCAAATGAAAAAGCAGCAAAAGCAGGCGAAAATCCGGGATTATAATTCGGAGAGGCGCGGGAATCGTCAGCCAAAGGGACGTCTCCAACAGAAGTTGTAAAAGTTCCCGACTTGGCATTTAAAATCTCTTCCTGTTTTGCAGATAGGTTTGCAATTTGGCCTGAAAGAACTGATTGGTAAGCTTTTGCCCCTTGAACAATTTTATCCAACTTTGCAGATTGGGTGTCGAGATCGGCTTTTATAGAGGTTAATCTTTCCTGCTCGTTTTCCAAATTTACTTTTTTAGTTTCTAAATCCTGAATAGACAAAGCAATATTCGTAATGATTATTTTATCTTGATCTGTTGCGGCTTTTTGATACGCCAGAAGTTGAGTTATTTTGGATGCCGAAGGAGCAGAGAGAAGAACAAGAAAGGGAGAATTATAGTAACTTTTGATATAGAAATCAGAAATTGTACGATTTAAAATCAGCTGTTGCTTGGTAAGATTTTTATAGCCAAAATCGATATTGGTCTTCTTAACAGTAATGTCCTGCTCGATCTGGGAAACTCTTGCTTTTATACCGCTAATTTGCTTCTGCATTCTTTGCAATTCTGATTCCAGCGGTTTTGTGGCATTTACCGACATATCGTACGCTTTTTGTATAGATTGCAGGCATGTTTCTATAGCAGAAAGATTCAGAGAGGAAGTGTTTGAACAGCTGTCATTTTGAGCTTTTACAATAGTAGAAAAATATACGTTTAGAAAGCCAAGAATTGCGACGGAAAGAGAAAGTAAAAATACAGGCAAAAACCTTTTCATATTTCGCATTGATGCATCTTGATTATAGCAAATTAAATGTGCTATTATTGAAAAGTATGGAAGAAGCTTCATTTCAAACCCCGCCTCCTTCAGATAATTTCTATACTTCTTCTACTCCCCCGCAAAAATCAAGAAATTTCGGACGGCTTATCGTGGTTATCATTATTTTGGCAGTCTTAATTTTCGGAGCATATAGGCTGATAGGTTCTAAAAAAACAACCAATGTTCCTGCTGTAGTTCCAACTCCAACAGAATTTCAATTTCCAACAGATACTCCAACTCCCAGCCCGGAAACTTCTCCAACGCCTCAAGTTACAACTATTCCTACGGTAAATCCGGTAGATGCATCAACTGGTCTTGACAGAAGTACGCTTACGGTTGAGGTTCAGAATGGAAGTGGAGTAGTTGGTGCGGCAAGCAAAGCAGCGGATGCGCTTAAGGGTTTTGGTTATCATGTCACTGCGATGGGAAATGCGGATAATTTTGATTACGAAAATGCAACAGTTAAGGTAAAAAGCACCAAAAGTAAATATCTCCCTCTTCTTAAAAAAGATTTAGGATTTAGTTATACGGTTGCAAGCGCATCTTCTGATCTCTCTGACAGTTCCTCTGCAGACGCTTTAGTTATCATCGGGAAGTAGTCAAGCCCCCTTGATTCTTTATTCATAATTCATTATTCTTTTCTTATGCTTGAAGTAATTCCCGGAATTTTAGAGAAGGATTGGTTTGAGATTGAAAGGAAAATAGAACTCGTAAAATCTTTTGCCAAGACAATTCACGTCGATATTATTGATGGAATATTTGCTCCAAATACAGCTTTTCTTGACCCAATTCCATTCGCTAAATATACCAAAGATATTTTTTTTGAAGTTCATTTGATGGTTGAAAATCCAATTCAATACTTAAAGCCTTTTGCAGATGCGGGTTTCAAAAGATTTTTAGGACAGATAGAGAAAATGCCGGATCAAGCAGAATTTGTTGCGCAAGCGCAAATTTTGGGAGAGGTTGGTTTAGCTCTTGACGGCGGGACAAGTATAGATGCTATCAAAGTACCTTTGGATGATTTGGATTGTTTGCAGGTTATGACTATAGAAAAAGCTGGTAAATCAGGATTGCCGTTTGTTCCGATGTTTTTGGATAAAGTAAAACAAATTCTTGCAAAAACAAGCATATCGATAGGAGTAGACGGAGGGATAAATGATCAAACGATCATCGTTGGCAAAGATGCAGGGGCAACGCGTTTTGTTGCAAATAGCTTTTTATTTGATTCAGAAGATCCGAATAGACAGTATCAAATATTGCAAGAAAAATTGAGAATGGGGGTGAGAAAAAATGGCTGAAGAAAAAATGATGTGTCAACATAATCCGGGAAAAATATTAACGACTTTAGGTGTTTTGGCAGTAGTATACGGGGTAATCAACTACCTAATGTCTGCTATGGGATGGATGCCTTATGCGGCATGGATCGCAGGCGGAGTTATCCTGCTTTTGGTTGGCTGGGCGAAAAAATCAATGGCTAAATAAATTTTCCAAATCCATAACTTGTGGTACAATACAGGCGTTATGGATCAGGTTGCCCAGATTCGGGAAAAAATAGATTTAGTTTCTCTTGTTCAGGAATATCTTCCTCTGAAAAAAGCGGGGAGGAATTTTAAGGCGGTTTGCCCCTTTCACAATGAAAAAACTCCTTCTTTTGTAATTTCTCCGGAAAGACAAATTTGGCATTGTTTCGGCTGCCAAAAAGGCGGAGACTGCTTCACCTTCTTAATGGAGTATGAAAAATTGGAATTTCCGGAAGCTTTAAGAGCTCTTGCTAAAAAATCAGGAGTAGAACTGAAAGAAAGTTTTTTCCAAACAGGTTTATCTTCCAAAAAAGATAAAATTTATGTTTTGAACCGTCTTGCCTTGAATTTTTATCATTATGTTTTGACCAAACACAACGCAGGGAAAAAAGCGCTGTCGTATCTAGAAAATGAGCGCAAAATTGACAAGAAACTCATCGAGACTTTTGCCTTGGGTTTTTCTCCCAAGGAAGGCAATGCCTTGTCCAACTTTTTAGTTGCGAAAAAGAAATACCAAAAGGGAGATTTGATCGAGGCAGGGATTAGTTTCGAATATCGGGGACAGCTGATGGATTTTTTTAGAAATAGAGTGATGTTTCCTCTTTTTGACCATAGAGGGAATATTGTCGGTTTTTCCGGAAGAGTAATTGATGCCTCATCGGATGGCGGAAAGTACATCAACACCAGAGAAACGCTTGTTTATCATAAAGGACAAATGTTTTTCGGTTTAAATACTGCCAAAGAAGAAATAAAAAAACTGGATAAAGTAATTGTAACAGAGGGAGAATTGGATGTAATTTCTATGTTTTCCCAAGGTTATAAAAATGTGATAGCGATTAAAGGAACTGCTTTAACAGAAGATCAGGCAAATCTTTTGGCACGCTTTACCAAAAATATTGCTCTTTGTCTTGATCAGGACATTGCAGGTTCAGAGGCAACGAAAAGAAGTTTTTTGGTTTTGGAGGAAAAAGGATTTTCAACTACGGTTGTTTTGACTCCCAACGGCAAAGATCCTGACGAAGCAATAAGGATTGATCCGGTTTCCTTTAAAAAGGCTTTAAAAAGCGATATCAGTATTTATGATTATTTTTTCAATAACGCTTTTGCTTCTTTTGACAAGGAGACGTCTTCGGGGACAAGAAAAATAACCGAAGAGCTTTTGCCGATATTTATGCATATCGGTAATGAAATCGTAAAAGAGCATTTTCTCAAAAAACTGGCCAAAGAATTAAATACCTCATATGAAAGTTTATTAAGAGAGATAGAAAAAATTGAGAAAAAAGAAGTAGCCAAAGATGAAATAGTTATTCCGAACAAAGATAGAAGAGAGAGAACAGAAATTTTGGAAGAATATCTTTTGGCTCTTATTATCCAATCCGAAATTCCGCTAGAAATTTTTGAATATGCAAAAGAGAACTTAAAAGATTATAAATTTAACGCGTCTTCCATAGAAAAAATTGTCGGATTTCTTGATGTTTATTTTAAAACACACAAGCAATTTGATATCAAGCAATTTTCCAGCGTACTTCCTCAAGAGCTTCTGAAAACCTTTGACATCTGTTTTTTGCTGCCAATGCCCAAGCTTTTGGAGGAAGGACAATATCAAGATGAGGCAAAAAAAGCAGCCAAAGAACTTCGAGCATTATTCCTAAAAGATAAAATTAAGTTTCTCTCGCAGGACTTAAAAAATAAAGAAAAGGACAAAAAACCGGAAGAAATCAAAAAATTGGAAGAAGAATTGTCAGAACTTATACACCTTTTATCAACATCTGCGAGTGTGATACAATAAACTGAACCGAAATATGAAACAGAAAAACCAAAATATCTTAAATGATATTGTTGATTCTGCGAAAAAAAGAGGCTATATCACTCAAGACGAGATTTTGTCGATTTTTCCAAAACCGGAAGATCATCTGGAAGAACTTGATAGTCTTTACAATAAACTTCTTCGTTTCAATATCGACGTATTTGAATCTGTAGCTAAAGATCAGGATGATCAAAAGCCGATTGCGGATTTGGAAAAAGAACTGGAAGCATTAACAGTTCTAACCGAAGGGACAGTTTCCGATCCTGTCAGAATGTATCTGAAGGAAATAGGCAGAATTCCGCTTCTGAAATTTGCCGACGAAATATCCTTGGCAAAACGGGTAGAAAAAGGAGACAGGGAGGCAAAAAAAACCTTAATAAATTCCAATCTTCGCTTGGTTGTTTCCATAGCCAAAAAATATGTAGGACGCGGACTAACTCTTCTAGATTTAATTCAGGAAGGGAATCAGGGTTTAATAAGAGCAGTTGAGAAATATGACTGGAGAAGGGGATATAAATTTTCAACTTATGCAACTTGGTGGATCAGACAGTCCATAACCAGGGCAATTGCGGATCAGGCAAGAACGATTAGGATCCCGGTGCATATGGTTGAGAATATCAATAGGTTCCTGCGGGCTTCCAGAAAACTGATGCAGGATTTGGGACGCGAGCCAACTCCGGAAGAAGTGGCAAAGACTTTGGGAATTGAACCGGAAAAGGCGTTGGAGATTATCAAAATTTCCCAAGAACCGGCAAGTTTGGAAACTCCTGTTGGAGATGAAGAAGACAGCCGTTTGGGGGACTTTATCCATGATGCAACAGCACCAACGCTTTTTGATACTGCTTCCCGTGAACTTCTGAAAGAACAGGTTGAACAAGTTTTGTCAACACTTTCCGATAGGGAAAGAAGAGTTCTAATTGAAAGATTTGGACTTAAAGATGGCAAGCCAAAAACCTTGGAAGAGGTAGGACGTATCTTTGCAGTAACCAGAGAAAGGATTAGGCAGATAGAAGCAAAGGCTCTTCGTAAGCTCCGCCACCCATCCCGCGGTAACAAGCTAAAAGACTACATGGGATAAACCTCAATTTACAAGTTAGTATGCATAATGTATAATTTGTTCACGTTCCCCTGTAGCTCAATGGTAGAGCAGGAAACTGTTAATTTCAAGGTTCGAGGTTCGAATCCTCGCGGGGGAGCCACGCACCATTCGGCGCATGGCTGTGCCATAAGCCGAAGGAAAGTGAGGGATGTACCGCATGGTACGTCCCCAATCATGAAATTTTATTACGTTTATATCCTCCACAATTTTCCCAAGGACTTCATTTATATTGGTTATTCCGAAGATATAAAGCAACGAATTGTTTCTCATAACAAAGGGGAGAATAAATCTACAAAAACATATATACCATTAGAACTAATTCATTACGAAGCATATAGAAGCATGAAGGATGCCAAACGACGTGAACTATATTTAAAATCAAACAAAGGAAAAACTACATTAATGACCATGTTGAAAGAATATTTTAGAAAATTATAAAACGTGGTTGAGGTATGATAATATTGAAGAACTGAATTTGTCTTAATCTGACCCAAAATCCAAATATGTATTTAAATGATTTTATAAATGCCATACATAGTTGGGTTGTCTCTTTACACCCCAACGAAGTTGCTCTTTTGAGCACATCCATAGGAGCAATTATCACTTTGATTGCGGCATATATTGCAGTTAGAACCGCATTCAAACAAATTGCTCGTCAATTTGAGCACAAGATTGTTTATGAAGGCTGGCAAGATTTACAGCAAAAGTTATTTGACTTTTCAAATGCTTTGACGGATTACGACAGCGTTGTTCAATGGTTAACCTACTTCGTTACAAGTCAAGACAACCTTTTAGTTAATGGTGGAAATAAGGCAAAACATCGGCAAGAAAAATGGCAACAGCTCATAGATACATATAGCAACCTACAAAAAGCGTATATTGCTTTTCTTAGGTCGTTTGAAAACCACGAAGTAATTTTATTGCCATTAAGTAAAATGAAGAAGGCGTTTATTGAGGAGTATAGGAAACGGATAGATGACCGTAACCAAAAGTTTATGGAACTATTATTCCCAGAAATGTATGGCCAATCAAACAACCCAAGTCCAGACGATGCGAAAAAGGAAATTAACGATTACTGGTATCAGATGAGTGAAATATCCGCTTTCTTGGATGATTGTCGTGTTGAATTACAAAATGTAACCGTCGGTAAAGTGCTTCACAAAAAAGTTCCAAGACGTGAACCCCCTGATAAAAAGTATAAAATTTTAACTACGGATGGGTTTTTAACAGAAAAACCAACTTTTAAGGAACTAGTCAAAAAACTTTTAAAAGTGAAGGGGCTGGTTTAGGCGTCCATAGATAGGAGCTTAATTTCCTTCAATCTTTCCCTCGCTTGTTCCGCCCACTTCGACTTCGCTCAGTGTAAACATACAGGATTTTGAAAAGCCTTGATAATGTTGGACAAAGCGTCAGTCAGATTAATCCGAGGATTGCGGAGCAAGTTTTTTAGACTCGGATTTTAGTGACTACACTCCCACCTTAATTATCCAATGTAACTTTTATTTCGGAACGAATAGAATATCTAAATTGGAATCGATAATTATAGTTCAAAAAGGATATAATATAAGGGAAGAAAGGAGATAATTAGATTTAGCTAATAAATCTATCAAAATATTATGACCGGTACAGTTAAAACAAAAACAGAAAAAGGATTTGGATTTATTTTTCGAGAAGGAGAAATAAAAGATTTATTCTTTCATTCCAAAGACTTGGTCGGCGTTACTTTTGATGAACTTCAAGTTGGAGCGACCGTTACGTTTGATGTCGTAGACAGCGAAAAGGGTCCGAGAGCAGCAAATGTAAAAATTGCCTAAATATACCAATAAGGCAATCCATAAAAACCTTGCTTAATGCAAGGTTTTTTGTGCCGGAGGGAGCAAAATTTTCTTAATTTAACCTCAATTTATTGACTTACTTGTGAATTATGAGATGATTTATTTGCAGTGGCCACTTTTTCAAAACTTTTAGCAATTTTTTTATTTGCTATCTTCCCATTTGCCGGATTTTATTTGGGATATAAATATAGTGAGGCGACAAATACTTCACCAATTATTCAACATGTTGCCATAGAAAAAAATCCTAAGTTATTTTTAAGTTCGCGAGAAAATAATTTATCGATCGATACAATATTTAATTACGTTAACCCTGCTCAGATAAGTATGAAGAATAATAGCGATAACTATACAATTATTGCAACTGGTGACATTATTCCTGCAAGAAGCGTAAACTCAAAGATATTACAATTAAATGACTTTAATTATCCATTTGAAAAAACTGTTGGTTTTCTAAAAAGCGCAGACGCGGTGCTTATCAATTTAGAATCACCGCTTATTCCTAATTGTAAACCAACACTTGAAGGAATGATATTTTGCGGAGACCAAAGAGATGTGCAGGGATTGGTATATGCAGGAGTGACGGTTGCCAACATTGCGAATAATCATGCGGGGAATTACGGAATAGAGGGGATAAATAGCACAACCATTCTTCTAAAAAAAAATCATATTGACGTAATCGGAGGAGATAATCAATCAACAATTATAGCCATCCGGGGTAAGAAATTTGGATTTCTAGGGTATAACGACATTGGAAATAAAGAGCCGGGAATTGCTTGGGCCGATACTTCAATTATTCAACGGGAAATAAACAGTCTTAAAAAGCAAGCAGATTTTGTAATAGCAGCATTCCATTGGGGAGTTGAATATACATCTACACCAAGCGCAAACCAAATACAATTAGCCCATACCGCTATTGATGCAGGCGCAGATTTAATAATCGGCAATCACCCACATTGGGTACAGGGTACGGAAATATATAAAGGAAAGTTTATAACCTACGCTCACGGAAATTATGTGTTTGATCAAATGTGGTCTGAGGAAACACGGGAAGGCGTCTTGGGTAAATACACCTTCAATGATAAAGGCCTTATAAATATAGAATTTGTTCCGGTAATAATCGACAATTATTCTCAACCCAGATTTGCATCGAAAACAGAGGCAAATAATATTCTTACAAGAATGAAAAACTTAAGCAAGTAACTTAATGCAAAAAAGGTAGCGTATAATAATTAATTCTCGTAGCCTACAAAATACTCAAAGGGTGCGCTAATCGATTGTGATAATTGACATTCCTCGAATAAAGAATATACTTATTTAGCATGGCACAATCTGAAACCCAAGAAGAAGTAACAAAAATTGAGAATCAATCTCCTCAAAGGGTTGTTAAGAGAACTACAACCCAAGCTGAACCCCAGGCAAAAGGAGAAACTCCTCAAAAAGTTTTTGACAAGAAAAAGATTATTTTTAGATCTAATCAAATTATTTGGTATATTTTAGGTGTGATCGAGGTAATTCTCGGATTCCGCATGACACTAAAAGCATTGGGTGCAAATCCTTTCAGCGGCTTTACAAGTCTTATCTACGCAATCTCCGATCCCTTAGCCCTTCCATTCCAAGGAATTTTAAGAACATCTGCTATTCAAGGTGCTGTTTTTGAGTGGTCAACAATAATTGCGGCTATTGTATATCTTTGTATCGCCTGGGGACTTATCTATCTTTTGGATCTTATCTACCCAATTACACCAAAAGACGTTGAGACACAATAAACTATGTTAGTAGCAATAGTAGTTATTCTTATCATTCTCTGGCTTCTCGGATATGCTCCTATATCGGGGATTTCTGTTCCGGACTTTGTTCTTTTCTCCATAAATAATCATCCAATTACCTTATGGAATATCCTTATCCTTGCTGTAATTTCTTGGGCGATAGGTATTTTACCCCGTCCACTTCAAGTAATTGCTTCAATATTACTTATTCTATGGATTCTCTCAGTGCTTGGTATTTTTGCACTTGTAGGATCCAACATTTTAGTCTTAATAATTATTATAGCGTTTATTGTATCTATCTTTCTGTAAAAGAAGGAGGTAAATACTTATGGCAACAACAATAGTTAACCCTGCACCAAATAATAATTCAGATAATAATGGGATGGGGTTTTTATTAGGGGCAATCGTTTTAATTGTATTTGCAATTCTATTTTTTGTCTATGTGTTTCCCTATGTACGAGGATTAACCGGAAGTGGCGGAGTTCAAGTTAATATTCCAAAGAGCATTGATGTAAACGTAAAACAGGCTAAATAAAAAATGAATAATCCTTAAGGAAAGGAGGTAAAATAAATATGACAAGTCCTAATCAAAAACAGCGAGATGACCAAAAGGGTGGAATTAATCCAATAGTTGCTGGCGTAACTGGTGCAGTTGTTGGAGCAGCCGCAGTTGGAATCGCAGGAGCAGCAGTTCTTGCAAACGATGACAACCGTAAACAGGTAGAAAATTTTATTGATACAGCAAAAGATAAAGTGGAAGAAATGAAAGTAAATGTTGAGGAAAAAATTGCTGGTGCACAAGAAAAAGTAAACGAAGTAATAGCTTCAGTAAAAGATTCTACTCAAGATGTAGGAGATGATGCAGAGTAATAGTTCCCCACACAATTGTCCTGAACGGAGTTGAAGGATAGTTAACCAGAGGGGGCAAGATATTTTTACCTTAATTTTTTAACATCTCCGGAGCGGTAGTAATTTCTGCTATACTTCAATTATTGTTTCGTATGGTTTGGCAAGATATTGTTTTAACGTTTGGGCAAATTCTTTTTATTATCGCATTATTTCCATCAGTTATCGGCAAAAGCAAACCTGCATTATCAACAAGTTTATTAACAGGTTTTGTTCTTGCCGTATTTTCTCTTATCTATATCACGCTTCATCTCTGGTTTGCGGCAACTACGACTTCAATAGCAAGTCTTACGTGGTTTATCTTAGCGTATCAAAAATATAGAAAGACTTAGTTGGATTTATCAATATTCTGAAGCTCAAAATTTTGATTCCAAAGCGATATATTATTCTTAATGAAGAAAGCGATTGTTTTAACAGCGGATAAGTTTGAAGACATGGAAGTTTTCTTCCCCGTTTTTCGTCTCACTTTAATTTGATATAATACTTTTATGACAAAATGGAATAATTTGCCTTCGGAAAATTCTTTACAGACTACGATAAAAGCTTTGCAACAAAACGGTATGAATGCAATTGTGGTTAATACAGGCAAAGAG
>JBBTZX010000097.1:0-10626 GCA_038061125.1 Patescibacteria group bacterium
TTTACCCAGAAAAGAACCCACCCAAACCACCCCAAAACCCATCAATAAACAGCAGACCATATCAGTCTCGGCTGGTGATCTCTCCTCTGCAGATCTTAAAACGCTAAATAATATTACCCAAGCTTTTTCAGACAATTTACTGCTTCCTCTATACCAGACTAAGATTGATTTAAAACGAAGTATTCTCAAAAGCGGCCAAACCCCTCTTTTTCTTTATGCGGCAAGTTACTCATGGCAAGCAGAAAACATTTCTTCTCAACTCTCCATATCTTACGATACCGACAAAAAGCCTCTTAACATTAACTTATTCATAACTGTTCCTAATTCTTCCAATATAGTTTCCTCAAGCTCGGCGAATGTTTTTGCTTCTAAATATCTCATTTTGCCCGAAAATATTCAATGGTTATGCGCAAGCTATCCCGAGGTCAAAATTGAACGATGCAATACTATAGCAAGCCAAAAAGACAGCAGTAGGTTGGAGATATCTGTTACATCCAACGCTCAAAACGGACCAAACAACGTCGTCGTTGATATTAATGCCTGTCGAATCTTTCCAAATTCAAGCAGAGATATTTGGAGTGCATGCTTGACTAAACGAAACGTTTATGATACAAAATAGTAAGGATGGGTACAGTATGAATCCTGAAAAACCTTTTGATCCAAAAGGTGTATACGGAATGGCTGTTGACCCAAAAGGAGATTTTCCAAAACATCCTGTGGACATAGCTGGTAAAATTGATTCTCTACCGCCCATTCCTTTTCCCGAAACAAAAATTCCTTCCGGGAATACCATAAGCGATTCGTTCCGCGCTGCATATGCAGAAAAATCTGAACCTCCAAAAAGAGCCTTGCGTGAACGTCTTGCAGGAGTTTTGAAAAGTAGAATCTTGCATATTGGTTTAGGATTAGGAGTAGCAGCAGGAGCGGGATACGCAATATCTGAAGTATATCAAAATATTCCTGCTGTACATCAACAAGTAGATAATGTTCCTGGTTATCGTGTCCCAGAAATCATCCCTAGCACATTTGACCCGAATGCTGATAAAGGAGTTATTGTACCTGGAATTAATGCCAAAGTAATGACTTTAAGTGAATATGAAGCGCTGAAAATTCCCTTTTCTGAAAAAGATAAAGTAACAGAAGGCCTTTTCGTAAAGTTTCCTGATGGCTTAATTCCAACGATTAATTATCAAAGGTTAATCCCTGTCGAGAGAAAGATTAATATAAGCGTCCCAGACCCAAATAATCCTATTAAGACTACTGTTGAAAAAACAGAAAAAGTAGTAGCAAACGGATACAGGCTAACATGGACGACAGCTGGAAACGCTGTAGAATCTGGGCTTCCAATTGTTTTCTCTCCAATCGATGGGATGATTGACTTCACTCATTCTCAAATATTTGAAAATCCTGATGGAACATTAAAGGCGGTTAGTATTTACCTCTCTTCAACAGACGAAAAAGGAAACCTGACCACTTTTCACATTGATGCCCAAGACATAAAACCCTTGATACCCTCATCTGCATTTATAGTGAAGGGGAATACTTCTTCATCAGCCCCAGCATATCCAATCAAAAAAGGTACTTCGATATTTGAGTTTACAAACAAAGATAATACCAAAGGATTAGCAATACGGGCAATTTCCAACAGAGTGGATGATGGCATAAGAACGGGAGGATATCAAAATTTGAATCTTGGAGTGACTGCAGGTGATTCAGGAAATACTGTCGCCATACTGCTTAAGCCTGAATAACACTTGCTCCCCCAAAATAATTGTGCAACAATAAATCTATGCGCAGATTTCATCCGCTGTTGTTCGCTTTTGCATTTTTGTTTTTTTCTTTCTTTTTTGTCTTTACGCAAAAAGCTTTTGCTTTACCAGCCGATTGTTCAACAGGACAAGATTATGGCAACGGAACCTGCGGAGGCTTTGCAGGTACGGGATGCGATCCAGAAAACCCTTCGGCACCACATACCGCAGATGAATGTTGCAGGTTTTGGGCTCAGGGCTCTGGTACCGTGGGTTTAACAGGTACTTGCATAAATTATTGTTCAACCTCAGCGTCTCTTCCTCCCCCACACGACATACCCTGGTCAAGTCAGGGAGTTTTCGTCTGTCCAGCACCTCCGCCTAACTATCAATGCGTAAACTACTCAACAACCCCTGTGGCTGTTGCTCAATGCAGTAATCAGCCTGCACCCTACAATCTTTATTGTTGTAGCTATTCAGTTCCCGCTCCAACCATCACTCCGACTCCTACCCCGATGCCCACTCCAACTCCTACCCCCACTCCAACTCCCACCCCCACTCCCACCCCAACACCAACTCCAATTCTTTGGCAGATAACGGGGAGGGTGTATATGGATAAAAATAAAAATGGAGCGCTTGATCTCCCTCCCGATGAAGTTTCCAGCGGTGCTAACGTAAGCATTCTGGATGCCAATAATACTTCTGTCAGCGGATCGTATACTACTGATACGACTGGTATTTATGGGCCAACTTCCCGTTTGTGGCAAGACGGACATTTTGTTTCCGTAACTTTAAATAGTGTTCCTGCAGGCTGCTATGTTTACAACAATAATAATCCAAATAATTTCTGGATTACTGCCGATACAACCGTGAACTTCCCTATTGTCTGCGGCGGTCCCACCCCTCCCACCCCAACTCCTATCCCAACCTTTACTCCCACTCCTACTCCTACCCCCACTATCACACCTACTCCCACCCCGACGCCTATCTGTACGCCGGGGATGACTTATCCGATTACCGGAAGTGTGCTGAAAAATACCACTCCTCCGCAGGCGCCTCCGTCGGTAAGGGTTTGTTTGGACCATGTTGCCAGCGGAACTTGTATCGGTACGCCTCAAACGACTTCCACTTCTGCCTTTGATGGTTCTTATTCTTTCAGTAATGTCGATGCTACTTCCTCGCACAGTGTTTATCTTGATCCTACCTCCCTTCTCTCCGGCTACTCGGTACAGTCGACCAATCCGCAAACTCTCAATATCTGTACCACTGTTGACCAAATTGTAAACTTCACAGTTGGCACAGGTCTTGCTCCCACTCCAACTCCAATTCTTGGCCCGACATCTCCTCCCACCCCAACTTCCGGTCAGCCTCCGCCCAGCTGTAATTACGTTGACCCTCCGGTCAATAGCCCGACTGTAACCCTTGCCCAAGACGGACACACTCTAGATATTGCGTATTTTTCGAGCGGAACAACTAATACAACAAGTATAAATCTTTTCAGGAATACAACTCCCGGATTTTTGGCTTCAACCTCTCCTCCTCCTTCAACTCTTTTTTCTACACAGTTTGGAAATCAAGGGCTTACTTTTCATACAGACCCCCAGTACCCGGCCCAAGGGGGAAGCGGTTATGCCAACTATTATAATTATCAAGTTGTCAAGGAAAGCAACGAGGGTACGAGCTATTCCAATTCCTCTTCGGTAGCAGTTCGCAAACCAAATCCAGCTCCTTGCAATAAACCTTCATTTACCTCACAAAGCGTTCTTCATTCTGCCTCTTATGACAGTGCAGCTGAAGTTCTTACCATACAATATGACGCAAGCTATGCAGGAATAGTTCCTCATGGAGGCTGTGGATTAAACTTACCTTGCCAACCCACACTTGTCCCGCAATATATAAAAATCCAACGTGCATCAGGCAGTACTGCATATATTCCTTGGGATAGTATAGTATCTCCTCGTACTTCCGAGTGCGTTTTCTGGGATTGGTTCTCGTTATGGTATGGGTGCTCCACGACCCGCTGGACAGCAAATTATTCCGTAAGCCTTCCTCCGTCAACAAGTGATACTTTCAATGTAACAACTTATGAAGGTTCTGCCTGTTCTTATACAAACCTTACGGGGAGTAAAACTACTAATCCTTTTACTACGCAAGCAGAACAAGCTCCAGTTCCAAGTATTCCAGCCCTTACAGCTGTACAGCCAAGTGTGGAATGTGGCGATGGAGGGTCATGTGGCGTGAACTATGTCTCCTTGGGTTGGACACCCACCCAAGACGCTGTTGATGTGCAAGCATATTATACCCAAGGGGCATTAAGCCGCTGGACACCTGAAACTCCGCTTACTTCCTCAATTCCTGTTTTTAATGGATCTGCCTGGGTATCTACGGCAACTGATAATCTAAATTTATTACCTCCCGGAACATATTATTACGGAGCGCAGGTTAATTATGTCTTTAGCTGCGGTCCGGTTCAGACAGATCAAACAGCATTTAATTGGACTAGGAAAACTTATACGGTTTCGGGAAATGTCTTTGTAGATGCGAATAAAAATACAGTTAAAGATGCAGGAGAACAAAATTACAAGGGATCAATTACTATTTCCTCAACTACAGGAACTGTAACTTATCCCGGGAACGGCAATTTCAAAGTAGACAGTCTTCCCGAAGGAACTTACACCATTTCCTATACCTCTCTTCCGACCGGTTATCAGGTAAGTTACCCTGTGAATGGCCCGCCTCCGTCTTTTTCTGTGACTGTCGGGACAGCTTGTTCTCCTGGCAGTTCTAATTCTGCTTCTTGTGATCCGCAGGGCAATATCAAAGATTTAAATTTCGGCATTACCAATTTAACTCCCTGGATTCAATCCGTAGGCTTGGATTTAAGAATTGACAGCGGGTTTAATGATTATATTCCAAGCGCAGCTTTACAACCCTACGCTTCCATCCTAGGTTCAGGCGGCACTCCGGGAATTATATTCTCGGGCGGAAATTCTTATGATTTTGGCCTTGGCCAAGCCAGCCCCAACCCTTATAACTGGATTGTCGGAGGACCAACTTATCCGGAAATATTCGTACCTAAACAAGGAGGAGTCATATCAACTTCCTATGCTTACCATGTGTCAATTGCCAAAGATAACGGTTTAACTCCAACTGATCTTGAGACTTTTTGCGCAGGAGGAATTTCCAACTGCACCCTTTCGGGAAGTTTACCCCATGATCTGTATATCTCAAATGGCAATTTAGTAATTAGCAACTCCTCATATTCATTCGGGGCAGGTCAAAATTATGTTATTTTGGTCAATGGAGATTTGACTTTGAACGGAAATATTGCTATTCCAAACGGTTCAACCGTGACTTTTTCTGTTTCCGGAAATATTTACATAGACAAAAGCGTAACTAATATCCAGGGTTACTATTCAGCGGATGGAAGTTTTATCGCTCAAGGCATAAATAACTGTGCTGTTGCCTCTGACGTACAGTTAAAGGCGGAAGGAAGTGTAGTAGTCAACGCAGGACTTGCTGGCGGGACATTCCAAAATCAAAGGGATTTGTGCGCCAATGACACCACTACTCCTGCAGTCCAGTTTATTGAAAGACCTGATTTTATCATCAACGCTCCCCAACTCATCCAATTCTCAAGACCAATTCAAAAAGAGGTGGCTCCGTAAGGAGCAACTATTTCTTTCTCTTTTCCACCGATACTTTCATATCCCAAAACATTTCGTTAACCGCTGCTCTTGATTCGCTTAGCAATTTATCAATCTCGTCAAGCTTCCTTTCTAACCCAACTAAGTTTTTAACTAGTTTCCTCGTTCTCATGATTAGAATTTAAAGCGTTACTTGAAAAATATCAATGACAGAGCTGTCAAAGAATGAGGTTATTTTCTCATGATTCTTTCTGCTTGTGGAAGAAATTTAAGAAACTTTTCTTGTGAATAATTAAAGTGCAGCATATTTTTAACCTTCCCTATTCTTTCTTCCCACTCTTTTTTATATTGCTTATATTTTTCTTCATTTATTAAGTGCTCTTTATAAGCTTTCCGAAACCACAAAAGCCTGAAAGGGTTCACATACTCCAGTTTATCGGCGTCAAAAAGTATCTGACTTTCCAGGCTCGATTGAGTTTTACCAAAAGAATGTTCTTGAACAATCCTAACCACTTTATCTGCAAAGCCCTTATCATCTGTATGCTTACCTATCAAATCCCTTATTAACTTCGCATTTTTACCTGTTCTCCCTCCTAAATCGTGGTACCACGCACATACGGTTAAAAGATCGGCGTTGGCATTAAGTTTTTCACTATTATTAATCTTTAAAGACCACTCATATACACGATAATGATGTGTTATATCATGAGCAAGATCAATTGGCTTGAGAACCAATTGTTTTTGGGCTTCCAAAATTATAGAAACTATGTTCTTCATATTAAATTAGCGTTGATTTGATTCCAACTGAGTCTTTGCGCTAACTTTTTTAAACCTACTTTCTAAAAACATTGAAGAATCTTTCCACCTTTTTGCATTTGAGTTATTCTGTTACAAATCAAGCAATCTTTACTCATCGACTAACTCTAATGTTATTTATTTTTCTTTTAAAATGTAATAGGTAGCTCTGCCTTTTCCTTTTCTTTCAATCAGTCCTAAGCCTATCAGTTTTTGAAAATCTAAGGCTCGGGTTGCTTTAGCCCTATCAACCAATTTTGCGTAATCCCGATCGGCAATAAAACCTTTTTTCCGTATAAACTCAAGTATTTCCGTATGGTAAAGCTGCAATTGTGTTTGGGGATTAAGACTAAATTCGCCAAGCTGTTTTTGTACCCGAAGCAATTCGTCAATAATTCCCCCTATAAAGTATTCAAGCCAAGAAGTAAAATCGATACTATTTACCAACTCGTAATAGTTACCAAACTCACCGACAGTCTGAAAATATTTTGTGACATTCTTATTGTAATAATTCTCAAAACTGAATAAGTTAAACGTATTGAGTCCCATCTTAGCAAGTAATGCTTTTGTAACCAACCTTGTTGTTCTTCCGTTGCCGTCCATAAACGGATGAATAATCACCATTTGTTTATGAAATATCGAAGCCAAAATAAGTGGATCTATGTTAGTTCTGTTATTGTTTATAAATTTAACTAAGTTCTCCATCAGAGGTTTCACGTCTTTAACATCAGGAGGAAGATATATTGGCTGTCTAGTTCTTGGATCATTAACGACAACCGGTTTTTCTCTTAATTTTCCCGATTCGGATCTCGGCAATAATCCCACTGTTACTTGTTTTTGAATTCTTAGGATAATTCCCAAAGATAAAGTTAATTTTTCTTCCTGAATCATTTTATTCAAATCTTGCAATGCTTGATTATAATTTAAAACTTCTCTTTCGCTATCGCGTATATTTGTAGGTTTTAATTTGAGGAGCTTTTTCACTTCTGTTAACGCTAAAGGGTTTCCTTCAATGCTGGTTGAGGCATAGGCTGATACTTCACGCGCTGTTTTTTCCAGCTCCAACAAAACTATATCGGGAAAACGTTTATTATTAAGTTCGTTAACTAAAGTATTAACTCTTTTGATATTAGCCAGAAGACGATTGGTAATAATGTAGTGAGGTTGAAACATAGTTATGTAGACACATTATAGACGATTTTTAGACGATTTACAAGGCAGCGTAATCAAAATCGGGAATTCTCTAGCCTAGTTCTTCTCTTTTCGTTCGGAGGAAGAAAAACCATTGTTCGAGGAAACCGAAAAGCTCTTTAAACGGCGTTTCGATAAGGTAGTCGAAAACGTAGAGAAAAATATTTATTTGCGAAAGCCCTTCTGTAAATCTTCTTCCAACTTGCACAATCGGCATAAACAAAAAGTCAATAATCGGGGTAGTGAGCGCTTCTTTTTCCCAAACAGCATAAACATTGGCAGTTTGGGAAATTCTGTAAGTAAAGAAGGACACAATTGCCAGGAAGAAGACGAAAATTCCCTTGCTGACGATATTAAACTGAAGTTTATCCAAGACAAATAAGATTATTCCAAAGCTAAGCGCAAATGCCAAAAGCCAGAAGAATTTGAAGGCAAAATCAAGGACAGGATTTCTCTTTTCAGGCTTAAGAGTTATAACCAAAGGTTTGTCCAGCAAAGGCTTTTCCGTGAACAAAATGTTCTGGATTTTGGCATAGATTCTGTTGGTATTTTTAATGTCAGGCGTTCGGATGAAAAGAGAAACCAAAACCATTATTAAAGGCGGGGTAAAAATATTGATAGCCAAAGACTTCCATACGATATGACCGAAAACAAGATTGTCGTAGGTTGCTTCGATGGAAAAAGCGAAAATAACTTTGGTAAGCAGTATGAAAAAAACAGCTCTGATAATGCCGTTTCGAACTTTCGTAGAAATAGTTTTGTACCGCTCTTCCGCTGTTTTGTAAATTGCGTTTTTGAGCTCTTGCGGATTGGCAATTAAGCTTCTGACTTCTGCCTTATTCTTACGGAAAATTTCTACCATTATCAAAAATGAAGGAATTTGTTTTTTAACATACGATGCAATTCTGTCTTTAAGCGGATATTGAAGCTGTTTTTCCATGTCTTGGTAAACTTTTGGGAAATTTGCCACAATAGAGACAAGATTTTCCTCTTTTAACTCGCCGAAATACTGCTCGAATAATCTGAATTTAAGAAAAGCAATATCGTCTTTGGCAAAAGAACGCCGGACTGCGAGAAATATCTGCAGATCACGGTTTTGCGGCGTATCATCAAGAATACCAATGTGGTCTTGCAAAATATGGAATAAGAAAGTTGAGAAGAGATCCATACTTTTGTCCTTGTTAAGCATCGTTTCGATTTTGGCGGACAAAAGATAGTACAGGAGTTCGTCTATATTGGTTGGAATTTCCTTCTCTTTCTTATGCAGTTCTTCCCGAAGTTTAAGATAAAGATTTATAGTCTTTGCAACTTTAGCGACCTCTGACTCCTCAATAATACTTTCCGGAAAATACCTTGCCCAAAGAAGCTCTCTGATAAGAGGAGGGGCAATTTTTTCTCCGCTTCCCCAAAAAAATAATCTTCTTTTGAGAATTCTCTCAATTGCCGCGCGCCTAACCACTTCTTCTTCCCGATAATCCATCGCGTTTCGCAATTTTTCATACCATGAGGCAAGTTCGGAAATTACCGGATTAATATCAATGCCGTGAGCCGGCTGTATTTCATTTTTTTCAAATGCGGAAACAAGCAGGTTGGCAAGCCTTGAGAGATTCATAACTTACCCTTATTTTATAAGTTTTCTCTGCCAATGTAAAGCTGCGCTACTTATCTGGCTAGTTTATTATATAAACTTGCAAAAATATAGCCCAAAACCCAAGCGGAAATAACAACAACAATTAAGCCGGTTATTATACCACCGATTGTTACTTCTTTAATAGGTAAGGCTGTCATATCAATTCCATGAAATATTTCTCCAAAAAGGCCGACAAAAGCATCTCTTGCAAGCCAAACTCCTACTGCACAAATAAGAGAAACCAAACCTGACACCAAAGCTAAAGCATTTGCCAACGGAACTTCTTTCATATTTTCACCTCCTTCTATAATTTTGTCTTTTTTAATAAAAGGGCGTTGAAAACGACAATAATTGAAGATAGACTCATTAGAATTGCCGCCCATTCTGGCCGAAGCAAAATTCCAAACGACGGATAGAAAACTCCTGCTGCGGTTGGAATTGCTAAAAGATTGTAGCCTGTTGCCCAAACCAGATTTTGTATCATTTTCGTATTGGTTTTTTTACTTAAAGATATCGCTTTAACAACATCTCTGGGATCATTTTTTACTAAAACTATCTCTGCCGACTCAACTGCTACATCAGTTCCCGCCCCTATCGCAATCCCAACATGGGCTTGAGTTAAAGAAGGAGCATCATTTACTCCATCCCCAACCATCGCAACAATATTTCCTTCCTTTTGCAGTTCTTTTATTTTATTTACTTTATCTTCTGGCAAAACTTTTGCAAAAATAGTATCAATATCAAGTTTTTCCCCGACCTCTTTTGCCACATCTTCTTTGTCTCCTGTAAGCATGGCTACCTTTATTCCCATCCGATGAAGTCTATCAATCGCCTCCTTGGACTCTTCCCTTATTACATCCGAAAGCAAAATAGCTCCGGCCAATTCCTTGTCAATCGCAACATAAACTGGAGTACTTGCGCTATCAACTGCTAACTTTTGACTACTAACTCCTAACTCACTCATCAGCGCTTCGTTTCCGACAATTATTTTTTTTCCATTAACAATGCCTTCTGCCCCAAGTCCTGGATGTGATTTAAATTGATTAACCGCTGGAATCTTTACCCTTTTGTTTTTTGCTTCCCGAACGATTCCTTTTGCTATAGAGTGTTGTGAGCTTAGTTCAACTGCCGCTACCAATCTCAATAATTCTTGATTCTTGATTCTTGATTCTTGATTCACTATTATGTTTACTACGCCGAACTCTCCCTTTGTCAGAGTTCCTGTTTTGTCAAAAACAACATAATTTATTTTCCTGGCAATTTCCAAACCCTTCATGTCTTTTATCAAAATTCCATTTTTCGCACCCAAAGTTGAGGTTATGGTCGTAACGGTTGGTATAGCAAGTCCCAATGCATGAGGACAGGCAACTACTACCACTGCCACTGCCAAAGTAGTAGCAAAAATAGCGCCGTTTGGACTTACAAAAAACCAAAAAACAAAGGTTATTGCCCCAACCGTTATCGCAGTTAGGGTGAGTACATTTGCAGCTCGATCTGCTAATTTTTGCACACTAGGCTTTGTTTCCTGAGCCTGCCTGATAAGCTCCATTATTTGAGATACAGCTGTTTCTCTGCCTGTTTTTGTTACCTCTATAGTCAGTGACCCGTCATTATT
>JBBTZX010000097.1:10636-14900 GCA_038061125.1 Patescibacteria group bacterium
CCGATAACCCTATCTTTTACTTTTTTTTCAACAGGCTTTGATTCTCCTGTAATCATTGACTCGTTTACCGAACTTTCTCCTTCTATAACAATTCCGTCGATTGGAATTTTTTCTCCAGGCCTAACTAATACCCAATCCCCCTTAATCAAACTTCCAGTCGAAACATCATTTATTCTTAATTCTTTATTCTTAATTCTTGATTCTATTTTGTGCGCTGTTGGCGGAATAAGTTTCGCCAATTCAGACAGCGCCCCAGTTGCTCCCCTAACCGCTCTCATCTCCAGCCAATGTCCCAGCAAAAATACCGATATTAAAGTTGAAATTTCCCAATAAAGAGACTCTCCCGGAAAAAGGAAGGTTGCCGCCACGGAAAATATGTATCCGACTGTGATTGCCAAAGCAACCAAAGTCATCATTCCGAAATTTCCTGTTGAGATTTCACCCTTTGCTGCTCTAAAAAAAGGTTTTCCGCCAAAAAAATAAATAAAAGTACCTACGATAAACATGAGGAAATTTTTTCCTGTAAAATCAAAAAATATTCCGAGCCATTTTTGGATATTCGGAGACAGAAGCATTACGAGAATAACTAAAGGAAGCGTAATAAAAAAACGCCGCTTGAAATCTTTTTCCATTGAAGCATGTCCCGAATGACCTTCGTGCTGCTTGTTATCGGATTTCGTAAGAGGCATAAGATCCATTCCGCATTTAGGACAAGTACCGGGCTTATCCGTAATTACGTCCGGATCCATCGGGCATGTATATAGCGTCTTTTTTGGGTTATTTTCTTGCATTTATATATCTATCTAAACCAATCCATCCTGCAGTTCTCCATGCTAATGTAAGCAAAGTTTGTACAACCAGCATTAAAGGGTTTATGCTTATTGTACCCGCAAGCAGATAGCTTAAGTTCATTAGTCCCCCAAAAAGCGAAGCCCAGCCTGTAAAAGCGCCAAGGATTAACGCTATTCCAACCAAAAATTCCCCATAGGAAACCAGATAAGAAAAAACCGTTGAGTTGGGTAAGGCGAAATCTTTGATAAATACTGCGTACCAGCTCGCAACATCTGGATGCAAACCTGAAGCCTTTGTCAGCGCATTTGTCAAAAATCCGTTAATCGCAACTCCTGCTTTCTCCCCAACCCAGACTGGATTTTTTATTTTTTCCAGTCCTGCCTGAAGCCATATCCAACCCACATAAACTCTCATTATTAACCAAACCCAGGCAAAATATCTGCTCCTAAGGAGGAGTTTTTCCAGCCATGTTTCTTTCATATCCATCACCTCTTTTACCCGACTAATTTCTAGCTTAAACTCTTTTGGCTATCTTGTAAATAATAAAAATTACAAAACTTAAAAAAACTATATTTAAAATAATGCTTCCTCCGGCATATTGATTAACAAATGCCCCGACATTTTGGATAGCTAAAGTTATGCCGTAAGCTTTACCCATCGTCAGCCTCCCAGTAAAAGTAAGATAAAATGTCAAAACAGAAGTTGCGAAAAATATAATTGCCGCGATAAGATTATTGAGAAGCAGAAAATAAGTTTTGCCGAAAAGATTAAAAGACGCGATTGGTTTTCTGAAGAAAGAAAAGCTGGGCATTTTCGAGGATAGGAAAATAGAAATTAGTAAAAGCGGAAAAACCATGCCCAAAACATACATTGCGCCTATAAGAAGGGCGCCTAGCATATTTGGAGAAAGAAGGCTGAAAGTCAAAATTCCCACTAAAACCGGCGCGCAGCAGGCACTGGCAATTCCGGAAAAAACCCCAAGCAAGAAAATAGAGACAATATCTGCTTTACCATTCCCAGTTGTCTTGGAAAATCTAGGCATGGGAAATTTTATCCCGAAAAACGACATCAAAGCCACGATAAATAACATTGTTCCCCCCAGGATATAAAGCGTGTCGTGATAGCGGAAAAGAAGTTGCGACACCAAAGACACGCCCAGAACTGCAGGCAGAAGTACTACGAATATTCCTAAACCAAACACCAAAGTTGCCAGAAGAATTTTTGCTTTTTCCTTAAATACACTTCCCAGATATGCAGGGAGTAAAAAAGTAATACAGCACGGAGCGAAAAGAGCTACCATTCCCGCTACAAATGCCGCGATAAGAGAGGTTTGAAAAAATACCTGTTCCATTTATGCTCCGCAGCTTCCTCCCCCCTGAAGAAGAGGCCAAGGAAGATTTCCCACTTCTTTTCTTACGACCGCGTATCCCATGGCGCTTGAAAAAGTTTTCGACAGAAGCTCTTGAGGCGGAATTTTGTTATAGTCTCGTCCGCTTTTTTGAAAATGATAGGCAATGTCAAGATAGGTTTGCGGAAACCAATAGGAATTAAAAGCCAGAACTGTTTTGTAAATTTCCTCTTTGCTCTTATTCTGCGCTACCATAAGCTCAATTAATCCCAAAGCTGCCATCCCGTGGTTACAATCCGGAAACGCAGTTGAATTTCCGCAGCATGGCCTGTAAATATTCCCCGCGATTTCTGCAACTATCTTTTGCTGGCTCTCCGACAAAGTTATATATGAAAACTTGCTGTATAAATCCATTGGGCTTTTCGCTCCTATGGTCCAGCCTCCGGTTGAAGCAAAATTAGCCGTATTTCCGCCTTCAGCCATCGGTCCGCTTTCCAGAATCGGATTTTTATTGGCAAGGCCAAGTCCCCAAAGCACATCTACCCAAAACTGTGCGTTTTCTTGATTTAATTCTATTTCCTTCTGATTGCTTCCGTTTAAATATTTATCAAAATTTGCACCTAAAATTTCCTTACCTGTCAATGCTTTTGCAAGCTTGACCTTGTCTATCACACCATCGTCAATCATTTTTTTACCCAAGATTCCCCAGTTAATTTTGAAACGGTATCCGTTTTTAGGAAGCACTTTTTCTTGCAGAATTTCCAGATTATTGGCGGTTTTGTTTTCTTCTTTCGGGATAACTTGGCTTTTGGCAGCAAATTTCTGATTGACAAAAACGCCCAAGAAAAACGCTCCCACGAGTAAGAGAAAAATAAATTCTACTGGTAATTTCTGCTTCATTATTTAACAACCACTCCAGAGAAAGAAAACTCCACATAAGGATGGTCAGGATCATTGGTCTCAAAACTGACAAGTCTTGAAATTGGACCAACTCCTGAAGGTCCGTGAAATGCCGGATCAAAAACCGCAATTACTTGTCCTTCTTCATTGGGCTTGAGAACTCCTGTCCAGCTGGATGCATTCGCCATACCTTTCATGCCGAATTCCGGTCCTTTTTCATTCCCTTTTTTAAGATAAACCACAGTACACATACAGGAGGTGGATAAATTAGCAATTGTCAGTTCTTTATCTCCGATATTTTTTATTTTAAAACTGCGTTCAGCCTTTCCTCCGCCATATTGAATATCTTTAAAATTAAAGCTGGTTTCAAAAGTTTGTATGCTTGCGCCCGCGGTTTTTTGCAGACTTGATTTGGAAGGAGAATTTTGGGAGAACAAAATAGCACCTACTATTATAAGTACTGTAAAAATCAAAATTCCGATTACAACTTTCCTATCCATATTACCTCTTCCTAAAAGCTTCCAGAAGCTCCTGGATTTCTTTGTCTCCCCCGCCGGATTTAATAGCACCCCTTACGCAATCTTTCAGATGTCCTTCCAACAAAATTTCATCAACTTTTCTCAAAGCGCTTTGGACTGCGGTTGACTGCTGAATAACGTCAGGGCAATACGCGCCATCTTCAACCATTTTTATTACTTTCCGAAGATGTCCTTCGATAATTTTTAGACGTTTCGCTACGGACGATCTAACTGTTGGCTGCATATCTTTATCCCCTCCCCCAGGATAGGATTAGTTAATTAAACCAAACTTTCACTTCCTTGTCAATGGGTAAAATAAAAAATATTGCAAAAGTATCTAGCTAAATGTATACTCTCAAAAGTATGAACGAAGATAGACCTATTCTTCCTGCTGTTGAATGGGAAAAGATCGTTTGGGAACAAACTCCATATAAAGGCGTTTTTATTCATGAACTTGAAAGAGAAATGAATCCAGATAACCCAAAAATTCCTAAATATACAGTTATGGCCCTTAAGATGGAACCGAAAGCAGAAATTCTTCTGCATAGACATAATAGGGAATTGGGTTGGACAGAAACTATTACTTTACCCAACGACGGGAGGTTTGAAACCCAAGGGATTGAGGAGGGAAAAATAATTGCATCTGCCGATTCTAAAATTATTGTTATTCATCCGGGCGAAATTTTTGGTTTAAAAAATATAGATT
>JBBTZX010000098.1:0-6392 GCA_038061125.1 Patescibacteria group bacterium
TCAAAAAAATTACTATGGATTCCTTTCTTCAAAAAAATCCCCGCAGATACCCAAAATTTGGAGGGTTAAAAACAGAGATTACTCAACGTAAATTGCATATCCAACCCATGACGTGGCGCAAAATCGTAAATCTTTTCGTAAGAGAGACTAAACTACGCTGAATGAAATTTACAATTTAAAAAATTTTGAAATTTTCTTCTCCGCTTAGCATTATTACAACAATAGACTCTAATTAGACATACTATAACTATATATTATATAATTTAAAGCGAATGAAGAAACAACGTAGGGAATTACTGATGCAGGATGCGATAGTTTCCGTAATTGTCGTTACCGAAAACGACGAAGACATTGTGGGAGATAGACTAAAAGAGATAAATAAAGAACTCTTGAAGCTTGACGTAGATTACGAAATTTTGGTCGTTGACAATAACTCTTTGGATAACACAATACAGAAAATAAGAAAAATAGGAAAAACTATCCCCTACATTAGAACATTAAGGTTATCTAAGCAATACAATAAAGAAATTGCCTTAACAGCCGGACTTGATAACTGTATCGGAGATTACGCTATTTTATTCAACATCTATTTGGATCCGCCAGAAATGCTTTCTGTTTTGACAAATAAACTTTTAGAAGATTACGACGTTGTAATTGGCAAACCGTTAAAAGATATCACAAAATACGGATTCTTAAGCAGTCTTTTCCTAAAAATCGTAAAAAAAATCTCCACCCACGAATTTTATTACAGCCAAAATTATTTAATTGCGCTAAATAGAAAAGCAATCAATTCGATAACTCGCACACGAAGAAAAAGCAGAAATTTCAGTTATATCAACTATTTAATAGGATTTAAAAAGCGTACGGTTGAGTATAAACCTTTGAAGACTTTTCGTTACAAATTGAAAATGGAAAGCTTCCCTGTACTTCTTCTGAATGTAACTGACATAATTATTTCAAACTCATATAGACCAATAAGAATATTTAGTTTTTTAGGAATGCTATTTAGCTTACTTTTTATAATCTATATTTTTATTATAGTCTTACTTGAGGTAGTTTTCGGAAAACATATTGCCCCGCAGGGCTGGATAAGCGTTGCCACAGTTTTGGGCACGATGTTTTTTCTATTATTTTCCCTGCTAACTTTAATTTCCGAATATATTATAAGAATAATGAATGAGTCCCGAAACGAACCGCTTTATTTTATAGCTGATGAGATAGACAAATCAATAATTCTTAGAAAAAAACGAAGTGTAAATGTGGTTTAGCTTATGTTATCTGCTTTAATAGGCTATAGTGGATTTATCGGCGGAAATCTTATCAAACAAACAAGATTTGATGATTTATATAATTCCAAAAACATAGCTGATATCAAGGGTAAAAAATACGATCTTATTGTTAGCGCGGGGACAAGTAGTCTTCGTTGGAAAGCTGATCTTGAACCGGACGCTGATTGGCAAAATATACAAAAACTCATAAATTATATTAAGGAGGTAGAAGCCGGCCATTTTATTCTTATCTCAACCGTAGATGTTTACCCAAAACCTTTCGCAGTTGATGAAGATACGGCAAACGCAGGAAAAAAACAAAAAGGATACGGCCTAAACCGTTACAAGCTTGAGATGTTTATTCGAAAAAAATTTAAAAGTTCAACCTGTGTCCGTTTGCCGCAAACTTTTGGACCGGGACTAAAAAAGAATTTTATTTTTGACTTAATTTACAATAACAGGCTTGATTTTACCCATAAAGATAGTTTATTCCAATGGTATAATCTAAAGAATTTATGGAAAGATATCTCTATAGCGCGCGATAATAACATCCCAATTGTCAATTTCGCAGTTGAACCCCTAAGCACAAGGGAAGTAGCAAAATATACATTAGATAAAGCTTTCGCAACTATAACCGATAAGCCTCATCTTCATTACGACATGTGGACTAAATATGGCTCTTTGTATAATTCGCATGATCATTATATCTATCATCGTTTGGAAACGCTTGAAGAGTTAAGGGTATTTATAGAGGAGGCTAAGCAAAAAATTTGAATATAGCAATATCAAACATCGCCTGGAACAAAGAGGAAGATAAGGAAATTGCAAACATATTGCGAAAGTACGGCATTTCCGGAATAGAAGTTGCCCCAACGAAAATTTGGAAAAATCCTCTCGAAGCAAAAGAAAAGGAGATAAAAGAATATAGAAATTATTGGCTAAATAATGGCATCAATATTGTTGCCATGCAATCTCTTTTATTCGGTCATCCGGAATTAACAATATTCGATTCCGGGCAAATTAGGGCAAAAGCTCTAAATTATATTTCTCGTATTGTCCATTTATCATCTTTACTGGGCTCTAAAATAATGGTATTTGGATCTCCTAAGAATAGATTAATAAATGGCCTAAATTACAATAAAGCTTTGGAAATCGCTTGTGAATTTTTTTACAAAATTGCAGAAATTTGCAAGCAATATAAGATATTTTTATGCATTGAACCAAATCCTCCTGAATATGGAGCGGATTTTATCCTTAACACCAATGAAGCCATAAAATTAGTAACAGCAGTTAATCACTCGTATTTTAGGCTCCACCTTGATACGAGCACTATGACTATAAATAAAGAATCCTATGAAGACTCTATGGAAAATGGCTTAAGTCTTCTTAAGCATTTTCATATTAGCGAACCATACCTTGAGCCCATAAAAGAAGGAGTAACTGATCATAAAAAAATAGCTTTAATTTTAAAAAAACTTAATTATAACGATAATCGATGGATTTCTGTAGAGATGCGTTCATCTGACAATAATTCAAATATGGAGCATGTTGATAAAGCACTTGAACTAGTAACTAGAATTTACAGATAATACAGCTAAGGGGAAAATTATGTTAAAGCAAACTGACTGGGAAGTACCGCAATATTCCTTGCTCGAATTTAAGCCTAAGAAAACAAAATACTGTATCTGTATTCCTGTCATAAACGAGGGAGAAAAATTCAGAAAACAATTAATGACAATGAGCAAATATGCTTCGTTCGTTGATATCATCATCCTTGATAAAGGCAGTACCGATGGATCAACAGACGCTAATTTTCTGAAAAAAAATAAAGTCACAAGCTTATTAGTTTTAAAAGAAAAAGGAAGACAGGGCGCACAGCTTAGGATGGGATTTGCATATGCTTTAACACAAGGCTATGAAGGCGTAATTACCATAGATGGAAATGGGAAAGACGGTATAGATGCAATACCTAATTTCATTCGTGCTTTAGATGAGGGCTTTGACTATATTCAAGGATCTCGTTTCGTTAAGGGCGGCGTATGGGTAAACACTCCTCTTCTAAGAGCAATTGGGATACGTTTTATCCACGCACCCCTTCTAAGTCTTGCAGCGCACTATTGGTATACCGATACTACCAATGGCTTTAGAGCATATAGTAAAAAGTATCTGCTTCACCCAAAAGTTAAACCATTTAGGAAAATTTTCGATAGGTACGAATTAATATTTTATCTTACAGCCAGAGCCAATCAGCTTGGGCTTAAAACTGAAGAGATTCCTGTTAGCAGAATTTATCCAAAAGGAGAAATTCCTACTAAAATTACAGGACTAAAAGGCAATATGGACTTATTGTTTACCGTATTGAAAATAATTGCAAATGCCTATAATCCTTAATTAAAATCCGGATTCTGTTTCTTAATCTCATCTATGGCATCATAAATATTATCTATTTTCCCGCCCATGACAATATGAAAGTTTTTCATTCCGTAGTCTTTTCTGTATAAAATCGGCCGCCTGTCATTATTCTCATTTTCAATTAGCAAAGTTTTCGTTTCCCATATCGAACCTAAATGCTTAATGCCCTTTAGGGATGGTATGTACCTTTGGGCATCTTTAATCATGAAAGAAAAATGCGAATCTTGTTTTAAGCTAGACAACTCAAGATTTATTTTTTTACCTCTAGGTTTATTATCTAAATCTAACCAGACAAAACGCGGAGTATATCGAACATGATGAAGCGTATGTAATTTCTTATCGGGAAAGGGCATTATAGAAAAAAATGGCCCATCCATTATCGTTACGCCAATTTTCCTTAGTTCTTCAGGCATCTTAATTAAAGGCATTTCGGTAAATTCATGCTTAAAAGGAAGAAACGGCAAATGAGAATTGTTAAGAAGGGTATTTATTTGCGAGTAAGTGCAATTAAAAACATGTTTTCCTGTTATATGGTTATTGCTTTTAGTATCAATTTTTATACTTATGTCTTTTTGCTTACTTATTCTTTCGACTTCCGTATTGTAAAAACTTTTTACACCATTCTTTTGTAGTTTATCCTTCAATAGATCCCTTAATGTTCCTGCGTTATATACGACTTCCTCAACGACAAAAACATCCTCTATCAATCTTTGATCAAATAATCTTTTTATCTTTTCGGGAGCAGGTTTAATCGGAGAACCTACTTGGTTGCAAAATTTTTTAAATTGCGAGCTGGTTACTTTTGAATTATTGGAAGCGATAGCATAAACCATTGTAAAGTTATCTTCAATTGCCTTTTTAAAATCCTTATTAAATTGAGCGAAATTCACATGGGATCTTAATGCGGTAATAAAGCTTCTGGGATAATGATATCCATTATGGACACGAGCTTGATTATTGTAAGAAGCTTTAGTGAGAAGATCTTTTTCTTTTTCAAGAATTAAAACTTTACTAAAATTTTTACGCAAATACAAAGCCAGCATACAGCCATAAAATCCTCCGCCAATCACCACTACATCGAAATTTTCCTTTTTAATAAAACTCATTTTAAGATTAAGTAGAATTATAGCATAATGATATTCTCCCGTAATGGAATTATAAAAAATATTCTGTTAATATTGAAAGAGATGATGAAGGAAAAAATTCAAAAAATATTAAGCGATGTAGCTAAACCCATACTGGAATTAATGAGCAGAAACAAAATTTTAACATTAATTCTTTTTATCGCTTTCTCCGTAAGAATACTAGGGCTTTACCCCAATTTTATAAATCATCCTGATGAGGGATGGGTACAAACATATTCGGAAAAACTGTTCTATAACATTATTGCAAAAGGCGATTTTAATCCTTATACATATAAATACGGATCATTTATTTTCTACTTAGGGACAATTCCTTATTTCCCAATTATATCTGCATCCTATCTGATGGAAGGCATACAGGGTGTGATTTTGCCCTTTTCCACAACTCATTCGATGCCTTCCTTTATCGAATATGTTACGAAAATTGGATACAATCAACACCAAACGCTGATATTTTGGTCTCAAAGAGCATTGGTTGCGCTTTTGGGAATAGTAAGCGTAGCTATACTTTATTTAATAGCTAAAAAGCTTTTCAATAAGCCAATTGCACTCTTGGCTGCTTTTTCATTGGCTGTTTTTCCTTTTCACGTTCGGGATTCACATTACATTACAACAGATGTACCCGCAACATTTTTTATCTTACTGGCTCTTCTTTTCATGGTTAATCTTTCTAAATCAGGCAAATTAAAATGGTATCTTCTTTCCGGTTTTATGATCGGATTTTCAACCGCTGTTAGATATTTTCCTGTTGCTTTATTAGTTTATCCTATTGCATTCCTGCTTGATAAACAGAAAAACAAGATATGGCCGCTAAAAATTATTGTTGGTTTTATTGCAGTACCTATTGGAGTCTTCGTCGGCTTACCCCATCTTTTCCTTAATTCCCAAAATCAGATCATCTTTCAGCAAGATATGGAAAAATGGGTCTTGCCATGGTATAGCACAGCTATATCAACGTATGTATCATCTCTTGCGTCTTTTGTTCTATCTAGCGGACAGGGCATATTGCCAAGCACTGCAACTCTTGTGCCGAATATGTTCTTTCCCTATTATGCGCGTTTTATTTTCTTCAAGGGTCTGGGAAACATACCAACAATTGCTTCTCTGATCGGCTTAGGAATAACTTTACTAAAATTCCCAAAACAATTTATATTTTTATCAATAATCCCATTTATTACTTTTGTTTACATTAGTTCCTATATGCACGCACAATATGAAAGACTGGCAATACCCATTACGCCATTCTTAGCCTTGTATATTGGCGTTTTCATCTATACCTTTTGGAGTTGGATAAAACAGTTTAATACGATTAAAGCAAAAGTTATTCTCGGAATCGTTTGTTTTTCTATTTTTTATTATCCCCTTACTCAATCTTTTTCTTCAAGTCTGGCTTGCGGACAAAAAACAGTATATCAGCAAAGTCAAGAATGGATTGCGGATAATATGCCTGATAATCCAAAGGTTGCATACAAAACATATGTCGCATTTCCCGTAAAGCCATTTGATCATATTACGGAAATAAAGCCTACTGAAAATTTTTCCCTTGAAGAAGTACGCAATACAGGCTCTG
>JBBTZX010000099.1:0-10359 GCA_038061125.1 Patescibacteria group bacterium
TTCCTTATGTTAACAAGCTTACAAGTCCAATTTCCTTCCCAAGAAAAGACCGGGTTCTTTTGGGCTTGGGCGGAGGAAAAGATTCAATTGTCTCTTCGGAAATACTAAAAAAAGAAAACAAAGAATTTGACGTTCTCATCCTTGATACAGAAATTCAAAAAGATGTTGCTATGACAATGAATAAAAAACCAATTGTTATAAAAAGAGAGTTGGACCCTAAATTATTCGACCTTAACAGCAAAGAGGGGACATATAATGGACATATTCCCATATCTGCGATTTATGCTTTTTTAGGTTTGATGGCTTCGGTTTTTTATAACTATAACAAGGTTGTTGTGGGAAATGAAAAAAGCGCAAATTATGGGAATGTTGAATATTTGGGGGAAGTTATTAATCATCAATGGAGCAAATCAGAAGAATTTGAGAAATTGTTTCAAAAGTATATTACAAAATTCATAACACCAAGTATTTCATATTACTCACCCCTTAGGAAATTAGATGAATTAGAAATAACAAAAGAATTTGTAAAATATTCCAAATATTTTAGAGTATTTTCGAGCTGCAATAGAAATTTTAGAATAAACGAACCTCTCGATTCCACTAGGGGTTATAGATGGTGCGGAAAATGCGCAAAATGTCTGTTTGTATTTATCCAGCTTTCTGCATTTATATCAAGAGAAGAGCTTATAGAAATTTTCGGCAAAAATCTCTTTGAGGATAAATCATTATTGCTTTTGTTTAAAGAGTTGTTAGGAGCTAAAAATTTTAAGCCCTTTGAGTGTGTTGGTACGCCGGAGGAGGTAAAAATTGCGCTTGATTTAACCTATAAAAAAGGAGAATTTAATCAAACTCCCCTTATGGATTTTTATAAAAATGAAATTAGAAGAATTTAAAAATAAAAAGATTCTTATTGTCGGTCGGGGAATAGAGGGAAAAGCTGCATCTTCTTACCTAAAGAAACATTTTCCCAATGCCGTTATTGATATTGTGGATCAAAAAGACGGGAGCAATTATTTGGACTTACAAAAAGATTTTGATATTGCTATAAAGTCTCCATCTGTTCAATCTTCACTTTTGAGAATTCTTTATACCACTTCAACGAATATTTTTTTGGCAAATGCCAAAGGAAAAGTTATTGGTATAACCGGTACGAAAGGAAAAAGTACAACTTCAACGCTTATTTACAAAATGTTAGTAAAACAAGGCTTAGATGCATATTTGGGAGGGAACATTGGACAATCTCCTCTAGTTTTTTTGGACAAATTAAATGATCAATCGATTACAGTCTTGGAAATGTCCAGTTTTCAACTTCAGGACCTGCAAAAAAGTCCCAACATCGCAGTAGTTCTTATGATTGGCGAAGAGCATTTGGATTTTCATAAAACAAGCGAAAAATATATAGATGCAAAAAGAAATATTTTGCGTTTTCAAACTGCCAATGGCTTCGCAATTATTAACAGGGACTATCCGGCAAGCAATGAGTCGGATATTTATACCGAGGCAAAACTTTTTCAAATAAGCAGAGATAGAGAATGTAAAAACGGATGTTTTGTTCAAAATGGTTCAGTTTGGGTAGCAAAGGATGGCAAAAGAGAAAAGATTATTGATGCAAAAGACGTGCAGCTTTTGGGAAAACATAACTTGGAAAATGTTTGCGCAGGAGTAATGGCAGCAACGCTTTGCCAAGTTTCTTTAAAAAATATTCAATTTGTTCTAAAAACGTTTAGAGGACTTCCGCATCGTTTGGAATTCGTAGGAGAGAAAAATGGAGTTATTTATTATAATGATTCTTTATCAACGGTTCCGGTGGCAACTATTCAAGCTCTTGAGGCATTGCCCGATACGGAAACACTTATTGCCGGAGGACATGAAAGAGGATTAGACTTTAAAAGTTTGGGTGAGTTTTTAGCAAAAAGCCATCAGATAAAGACTTTAATTTTATTTCCTCCAACAGGCCTTAGAATTTGGAATGAGGCTTGCAAAGCAATTCCGAAAGAGAATCGTCCTAAAAAGTTTGATGTTAAGACTATGGAACAAGCTGTCCGAATCGCAGCTTCCGAAACTGCTCCCGGCAAAATATGTTTATTGTCTCCGGCATCTGCAAGCTTTGGAACATTCAAGGATTATAAGGATAGAGGAGAACAATTTAAGAAAGAAGTAGAGAAGCTGAATGGATAAATTTGGTTTTAAAATTACCTCAAAGGATAATCCTTCGACAAGCTCAGGATCAAAAGCGAGGGCGGGAATAATTACCACATCCCATGGTGTTGTTAATACACCGGCTTTTGTGCCGGTTGGAACAAAAGCAAGCGTTAGAAGTCTTGCTCCGCAAGATTTAAAAGATATTGGAGCGGAGATTATTTTTGCCAATACTTATCATTTGCATCTTCGTCCAGGAGAAGATACGGTTAAAGAATTTGGCGGAGTTGGAAAATTTATGTCCTGGGATGGTCCGACAATTACAGACAGCGGGGGATTTCAAGTTTTCTCATTGGGGCAAATTGTATCGCGGGGTCCTGTCGCGGGTTTCCCTCCCGCCAGTGCTCCTCCGACTTCGTCTGCGATGCGCGCTGTCGGGAACCCTTCCACCCGCGCCACCCCTTTAGAACCAGAAGAAAGTCCTAGGTTGGTTAATATTACAGAAGATGGGGTGGAGTTTAGATCGCATATTGACGGTTCCCTTCATGCTTTTACTCCTGAAAAATCCATAGAAATCCAGAAAAAGTTGGGAGCGGATATCATTCTTGCTTTTGATGAATGTGCTCCATATCCTTCAACCAAAGATTATGCAAGGCAAGCAATGGAGAGAACCCATGACTGGTCAATTCGGAGCCTGAAGGCTTTTAAAAGTAAAAATTATTATCCTTGGGAGCAAGCTATTTATGGTATTGTGCAGGGCGGAATTTATAAAGATTTAAGAGAAGAATCAGCAGAGTTTATTTCAAATTTACCTTTTGACGGCATTGCTATCGGAGGAGTTTCGGTTGGGGAAAGCAAGAAGGAAATGCAGGATGTTTTGGATTGGGTTTTGCCATTTTTGCCAGAGAATAAACCGCGTCATCTTTTGGGAATTGGAGAAGTAGATGATATTTTTGAGGCTATAGAAAGAGGAATGGATACTTTTGATTGCGTAATCCCAACTCGTTTTGGAAGATACGGAATGATTTTTATTTCGCAGCCTGAAGGAAATTTAAAAAATAAATTTAGAATCGACATCAAAAAGTCTGCTTATGCTAAAGACCAAAAACCATTGTCCAAAGACTGCGCTTGCTATACTTGCCAAAACTTTGCCCGCGGGTATATAAATCACCTTTTTAGATCTTCGGAACTTCTGGCATATCGCCTCGCCAGCTATCACAATTTATATTTCATAGTGAATCTGGTTAGGAAAATCCGAGAGGCGATTTTAGAAGGAAGTTTTCAGAAGATGAAAAAGGAATGGATAGGGTAATCTTTCTACCCCGTTTTTTACCGCTTGACAAAAGGGTTTAGTATCAGTATACTAGTATGGTGAAGATAAATAAAGGACTTGAGGATTTGATTAAAACTATGTTAAAAATTAAGACGGAAAAAGAAATGCACGATTTCCTACAAGGAATACTTACGCCAAAAGAGCTATTGGAGATTCCCAATCGGCTCGCGATTGTAAAAATGCTTAAAAGGGGTATTTCTCATCATGATATTGCAGGAAAATTGCATGTCGGCGTTGCGACAGTTACGCGAGGATCGCGCGAAATTCAGAAAGGCAGATTTGAAAATGTATAGCTTTAAAAATAGTAAATTAGTAAATGGTTCATGGGTAAAACCTCTTATGTAGGAGGTTTGTTTTCATGTCAATGCAGCAACCTCCGAAAGGAGGTTTTTTGATGGAAAAATATGATTAAAGAAGAAAGATTGGGTCAAAATAGACAAGAGTCAATTACGGCAATTCCTCTTTTTGAAAGAAGCGGAAGTCAGGATGTTAGGGAGGCTTTGGCTTTAGTACATTACAGTCCAGAGGAAGCGGTTTTTGAGAATAGAGAAATCTTGAATAAACTTCAAGAAACTCCTTTTAGGAAAATTGGACAAAAATTGGTTAAGGGGGATTCGCTTACTTTTGAAGAAGCTTTTTTAGGAATGACTTTCGTTGTCTCCTCTACGAATAAGGGTATTTTTAGAGAATTAAAACCTGCTTTTCAAAAAGCGCATAGCTTATTGGATTTAAAACAGGAACAGTTAATAGGTCCTGCTCAAACATTTTTAACAGCCATGGCACAGCGAGAAGGAGTTAAAACATTAAGTTCGGAAGAAATAGCAGGAATGGTGGCAGGAGGAATGATGGACATTGTTCTGCGTTTAGGCTTTGATCCCTATATCCTCGAAACAGGAGGAATGGGGGGAGACAAAGGATTTATAGTTAATGGGGAAAAGAAGAAGGTGATTAATGCTTCAACATTATCTGCAATTATGCTTTCTTCAATGGGTATCCCTGTGGTAAAGCATGGATCTTACGGTAATACTTCAGCGGTTGGCTCAACTGAAGCTGCAGAGGCTTTAGGTATTAATATTTATCAAAAATCAATAGATGAAATAAGGCGATTGCATAAGCTAACCGGTTTCTATTTTAGCGATGCTCATTCAGTAAAAACTATTCACGATCTATCTCACAGTCCTTTTATGAGACATGAAACAATAAATCATATTATTGGCCCTATGACTCCGCCAATTGATAAAAAAACTACTTTGAATAAGATAATAGGGGTAAACGAAGGGGTACATCCTTCAGTTATAGCAAGAGCTTATGAAATTCTTCACGACAAGGGATATCAAAAAGTCGGTAATGTTATTGTTGTCAGTGGATTGAGTAAAGATTTTACAGGAGCAACAGATATAAATGATAGAAATCTTATGAGTGACTACATGATGCTAGATGAAGTTTCTCCCCATAAAACATTAATTGCAATAGTGCAGAACGGAAAATATATGGGTTGTTTTGTCATTTCTCCTGAAGATTTTGGTATAAATTTGGATCCATCAAAAATACAGGTGGTAAATACAAGGGAAGAATTATCGGCTGCTAATGGAGATGCACTAAAAGGGTTAAATAGTGAAAACGCAAAATATCTTGCTCTAAATGCTGCGATTGGATTGTTCGTGGCAGAATATCTAGGCAGAGAAGATTCTATAATAGAAGGGCAATTAAATAATAAATATCTGGAAAAATGTTTTAGATTATGTCTAGAGAATATTGTTTCGGGAAAAGCTGCGTTACATTTGCAAAAAATTGTGGTTACAAGTAAGAAGGAAAGTCATGAATAAGATTAAGATAATTTTTAAAACAAAAAGACCAATAATTGGAGTAATACACCTTATGCCGCTTTTAGGCTATAAAACTTACAGGGGACTAGATGAGATTTTTAATGCGGCTTTACAGGATTTAAAAGCATTGGAGAGTGGCGGAGTGGATGGAATAATTGTTGAAAACAATTATGATGTTCCTCATAAAATCTTTGTTGATCCAGAAACTATTGTATGCATGACATATCTCACTACAGAAATTGTTAAAAGAACCAAACTTCCTGTTGGTATTTCTGTGCTTTGGAATGATTACAAAGCTGCATTATCAATAGCAAAAATATCCGGAGGTAAATTTATCAGAATTCCAGTTTTTGTGGATGATGTAAATACTCAATATGGAAATGTTTTTGGAGAGGCGAACAAAGTTATCGAGTATAAGAATAAAATAAAGGCAAAAGGGATACTTCTTTTTACAGACATTCATGTAAAGCACGCAAAGATACTTAGTAAATATTCTTTGAAAGATTCGGCTAAAAAAGCAGTTCAAGAAGGTTCGGATGGAATAATAATAACCGGAAAGTGGACTGGAAACGCACCTAAATTAGATGATTTAGCTTTAGTTAGGAGGACAGTGGGTCTTTTCCCAATTTTCGTAGGTAGTGGCGCAGATTTAAAAAATATAAAAGATTTAACAAGCTATGCAGATGGGGTTATTGTTAGCACCTCGTTTAAAACTGGTAAAAACAATATGAAAAATGTTAATATAAGAGGAGAAGAAGAACGGATTGACAGGGAAAAAGTTATAAAATTTGTTCGAGAATTTATAAAGGCAATAAATTTATGAAACGAGTGTATTCGGGGATTAGGGCAACTGGAAGGCTGCATTTAGGGAATTATTTTGGTGCGGTTAAAGGTATGCTTGCGTTGCAAGACACTTACGACTGTATATTTTCTGTGGTGGATTTGCATGCTATCACTACACCATACTCACCTTCTTCATTGCAGAATTCAGTGAGGGAGATAATAGTTGATTTTCTTGCAGCAGGTTTAGATCCGAAAAAGTGCCATTTGGAAATTCAATCCAAAATTCCCCAGCATACAGAGCTTGCCTATCTGCTATCTACTATCTATCCGGTTTCCCGTCTTGAGGATTTACCAACATACAAAGACAAAAAAGCCCAATACCCAAAATATGTAAATATGGGACTTTTGTATTATCCGGTTCTTATGGCAGCGGATGTTTTGCTTTATAAAGGAGAATTGGTGCCGGTTGGAATAGATCAGGAGCCTCATTTGGAAGTAATGCGGGAGATTGCCCGCAAGTTTAATTCGATGTTTGGTCAAACCTTTCCTGAACCGCAAAGGTTCAAAACAGAAGGGGAATATGTGCCTTCGCTTTTGGGAAAAGGCAAAATGAGCAAAACAGTTGACGGAAGCTATATAAATTTAACAGATGATTTAGCGATAATTAAGAAAAAACTAGCCGCTGTTCCAACAGATAGCGGAACAATTGGAGGGGATTTACCAAAAGAAGGCGGAGTAGCAAGCCTTTTTGTATTGCTGAAATTATTTAAGCTGGAAAATGAATACCAAAAACTTGAAAACGATTATAAAAATAAAGCAATTAGATATTCGGAGTTAAAAGAAAAATTAGCTCAGGCGATTTATAAAGAATTACAGCCATTTCAGGAGAAGAGAAAAACTTTATTGGCTAACCCAAGCTTGGTAGATTCGATTATTGCAAATGGACAAAGGGAATGTATGGAGATGGTGGAAGAGACGATGAAAGAAGTAAGGCAAAAAATGGGTTTTGCGTAGTAAAAACGATTATTCTATGGTATACTGTGTCAACTTATGGCCGCAAACGGTAAAAACAACAAAAATAATAAGAAACATAGGATTGTAAGAGTCAAAGTCAATCTTTCGTGGAAAAATCTTTTCCTCTATGGGTTCTTGGCTTTATTTCTAGTTTTTATCTTCATGGGTTTTGCCCAGCAAACGATTACACCCACCGAAACGGTTCCATTATCTCAAATAATATCGGCTGTAAAAGAAGGTAAAGTTTCCGAAATTGCCGTTTCGGACAACAAGCTGACTGTTATTTCTTCCGGAAAGACTCTGGAGAGTTTTAAAGAGCCCGGTTCTAATATTTACCAGTTATTTAAAGATTCAGGAGTTTCCCAAGATGCAATTAATAAAACCAAGGTTGTCATAAAAGATCAAACAGGTCTTAACAGTTGGCTAAATATCCTCTCTTCTGTTTTGCCGATTGTTTTAATGGTGGCATTTTTTTACTTTATTTTCCGCCAGGCAAGAGGAGCGCAGGAGAATATTTTTTCTTTCGGGCAATCAAGAGCCAAGCTTTTTAGTAAAGACACTCCGGGAATTACTTTCGCAGATGTTGCAGGAGTAGATGAAGCCAAGCAAGAGCTAACGGAAATAGTAGATTTTCTTAAAAATCCTGCCAAATATAAGGCAATGGGTGCTCGCACTCCAAAGGGAGTTTTGATGGTTGGTCCTTCGGGAACAGGAAAAACTCTTCTGGCTCGCGCTACAGCAGGAGAAGCAAATGTGCCATTTTTCTCAATGGCAGGCTCGGAATTTATGGAAATGTTAGTCGGGGTTGGAGCTTCCCGTGTCCGTGACCTCTTTAATACAGCCAAAAAAGCGCAGCCGGCAATTATTTTTATTGATGAAGTAGATGCGATTGGAAGACAAAGAGGATCCGGATTAATGGGAGGACATGATGAGAGAGAGCAGACTCTTAATCAAATTTTGGTTGAAATGGATGGATTTGCCCCAACAGAGCAATTGGTAGTTATTGCGGCTACAAATAGGCCTGATGTTTTGGATCCCGCGCTTGTTAGACCAGGCCGTTTTGATAGAAGGGTAATGCTGGATATGCCTGATGTTGTCGGAAGAAAAGCCATTTTGGCAATCCACGCCAAAGGAAAACCTTTTACCAAAGAAGTTGATTGGGAAAAAATTGCCAAAAGAACAGTTGGATTTTCCGGCGCGGATTTGGAAAATATGTTAAATGAATCGGCAATTCTAGCCGCCCGTCTTGCCAAAAAAGCAATCGATATGAAAGATTTGGAAGAAGCTGCAACCAAAGTAAAACTTGGACCTGAAAAAAAGAGACTGCAATCGGAAGAGGATAAGAAAATGACAGCGTATCATGAAGCCGGACATGCAATTGTATCTTGGCATATGCCTCATATGGATCCTGTGCATAGAATTTCAATTGTTTCAAGAGGTCTTTCTTTGGGACATACGATGATGGAGCCAACAGAGCATATTCATGAGACGAAAACCAGGCTTTTGGAGCAAGTCGGCGTAATGCTTGGGGGAAGATCTGCGGAGAATTTGATATTTAAGGAAATGACAACCGGTGCAGCGGATGATATTGCTAAAGCAACAGAGGTAGCCAGGATGATGGTAGTTGAATACGGGATGAGCGATTTGGGACCTATTAATCTTGATGGAGAACACCGGAATTTCTATGAACAAAGCAATGTTTCACCCGAAATGGCAGCCAAAATTGATCAGGAAATTAAAAAGATTACGGATGAAGCATATAGGCAGGCGACGGAGATTTTAATTAAACAAAAAAAGAGATTGGATCTTTTGGCAGAAGAATTATTGAAGAAAGAAACTATTGAGGGAGAGGAATTTGTCAGACTAACCGGCCCCAAAAAACCACCATCCTCAACAAAATCTTAATTTGTTTTTTGTCCCAACACCCTTTTTAAAAGCATATTGGTCGGAGAATCTTTGGACACATCAGCGTAGAAAACGAAAAATCCTTTCGTAGAATCTCCTAGCTCCTGAAGTCTCTTTGCTCTATAGGGGTCAAATTCTGAAAATGATATTATCTTTCCATTTTTGCCCACGACATTATAAGAGATTCCAGAATCAAATCCTCTGCATTTTTTTACCCCTACAACTGTTACGTTTGCATTTTGTTGTAATTGTTTTGCCCTAGCTATTGCTTCTTCCTGCGTATCCAATTTTTCAAAAAGAGGAAGCCAATTCGTGAGGCTGAAAAAAGCAGATTCCGCTAACATGTCAGGACAATATTTTCTGCACATAATCTTAAGAAGATCGTAATCATTCATTTGTCTTAAAAGAGAAGGGGTAAGTTTTGAGGCATCATCTTTTGAATAAAGAGGCTCTAACAGTTTTGCTATGAAAAGATCTCTTCCTTGATTTATTGGATGGAGATAAAATTCCTTATGAAGAGTTGCTCGCAAAAGCAAAAACGCATAAAGCATATTTGGGTCATTGAAAAAAACCTTGTTTTTCTTCTGATCAACTCCAACGTCTTTATAGATATTTCCAATTTTAGGATAAAAAGAAAGGATATCATTTATACTTGCTAGTAATGGACTTGATTTTAGCTCCTCCGGTTTTATTGGACCTACCACATTGTAAAGATCTTTCATGACGTAAGTGATTCTGTCTGCGATATCCAAAACCTCGCCTAAAGGTCCCTGGTTTTTTATAATTCTATCTAAAGTCTCTTTATCTGTGAATTTTCCGACGAAGTCTTTTCCTCTTTTGTCTAAAGTTTCCCACCAAAAATCTTCTTCATTGAGATTTTTTGGATCCAGTTGCTTGGTAGCATCTCCAAGCGCAGGGGTTGCGATATCATGGAAAAGTCCTGCGACAATACCAATATTAATTTGATCTAAAGAAGCTCCATTTTGTCGCAGTATTTGTTCTGTCGTAAGAGCAACTACGAGGGAATGGTCGAATCTTGTGTGATGGTGTTCGATATAAAAATTATCTTTTGGAGCCCGCGGACCTATAAAAGACAAAAAACTTAAAGCTTTAATGTTCCCAAGCCGAAGTAAGGCTTTTGTGCTTCTTTGCGCTTCTTCATATGTGCTTTGTTCCGGCACCCATCTTGAAAGATCAGAGTATGGTAAAAATTCAAAGAACGAATCTTCGAATAGTCCTTGAGAATCCGGTAGCGATGGTTGGCGAATAGTTTCTTTTTCCATCATGGTGAGACATTTTACAATATAAAGACTGATTAGGCAACCTAAATGAAGTATTATGATAGAATAATGTTTATGG
>JBBTZX010000100.1:0-11022 GCA_038061125.1 Patescibacteria group bacterium
GCCTGTTGAGTATTATATATAAGTGTCTTATCGTGTTGCTGGGCAATTTTTAGATAATTAAGCCTCGAAAAGAAATTGGAAATATTGTCCGATGTTAAAAGAATCTGCAAGGGTTGTATTCTTCCAACTTCATAGGTAGCGACAATTCTATTCGCCAAAACTCCGGCAAGAGTGTCTAAAGCCGTTGCAAGATTGTCTATTTTTTTCGTAGTAGTATCTATATCAAGAGCTAAATTTGAAATCTGCTGTTTGGTATTCTCAATTCTATATTCTGTTACTCTTATCTGGTTATCAAAAACTGCAATTTGGGATGAAAGAGTTTTCTCCTGGCCTTGAAGATCTTTGGTTTTGCTTTCCAGACAAGTTATTCTTTGTGATAAATCAGATATATCCTGACAATCTAAAGTTTGGGCAGATATTCCGCTATTACCAAAAACAAACAAATATACAAGAAGAAAAGGTAGAAGCAATATTTTTTTTATCATAAAACAACATACTATTTTAGATACCTTAAGACTGCCAGGAAACTGGAAAATGCTCCTAATATGCCTGCAAGGATAAACTCTGTCAAAAGAAGTTCCGCGAAAAACAGCAAGGGAACAGGAAAAATTGGTATTCCTTTTAAAAAAGATGAGAGGAATGGTACAGAATACAGAAGAGCCCCTGTTGCTATTGCCCAGCCTATAAATGCGCCGATAAATCCATAGAATATTCCTTCAAGTATAAAAGGCCAGCGAATATACCAATTCGTAGCGCCAATAAGCCGCATTATTTCTATGTCTTCTTTCTTCTGGGAAACTTTAACTCCAATTACAGTTGCCATAATAAAAACCGACACGAGAGAAAGAACAACAACCAAAGCCAATCCGACTTTTCTTAACGCGCTTGTCCAGGATGTTAAAGTAGACACTACGTCTTTTTGGAAAATCACTTCTTGAATCAAAGGCGAACTCTTCAAAGTTTTATAGACATTTTCTAAGTCTGCTATTTTAACCGTTGAGATTTCCAACGATGCGGGCAAGATATCTGCGGTAACAAGATCCAAAAGCAAAGGATCATTTTTATTTTGCTCCTGATAAATTTTAAGAGCTTCTTCTTTGGATACGAATTTAACACTTGCAATACTTTCCGTATCTCTAAGTTTTGCCTCCAACTCGTTTATGTCGCTTTGTTTAGTATCGTTTCTAAAAAATGCGGTAACTTGAGGCTTTGACTCGAAATAATTAATAGCTTTTGCAGATCCAAAAATAAGAAAAGTTAAGAAAGAAACTGCAAGGAAGGTTAGCATCATCACCATAATTGCAGCCAATGCTTGATACGGAGACCGTCTGATATTGTGCCACATGGTTTTGAAAGTTTTCATAGCTTATTCTCCTTTGTTTTCTTCTTTTTCTTTACATCGCCAATTAAATGGCCTTTATCAAGACTAACTACTCTTTTTGCAAGACTATTTATAAATTCCGCATTATGGGTAGCCATAATTACGGTTGTGCCTTTTTGGTTTATAAGGGATAAAAGTTTTACTATTTCCCAAGAAGTATCCATATCCAGATTTCCTGTCGGCTCATCTGCAAGAATTATATCAGGAGACAATGCCAGTGCTCTTGCAATTGCTACTCTTTGCAGTTCTCCTCCGGATAATTGTATAGGAAATTTTTCTTTATGTTCTGCTATACCAACCTGTTCAAGCACTTCTTCTATTCTATTTTTTGCCTCTATAATATTAATGCCTGCTATTTCCATTGGCAGTGCAATATTTTCAAAAATTGTCCTGTCTAACAAAAGTTTTAGGTCTTGAAAAACAACACCTATTCTTTTCCTAAGATGCGGGATTTTATGTTTTGGCAGTTTTGCCACATCCCAATCGTTAACTATAATTGTTCCCTCCGTTGGCAAAAGTTCTCTTGTTATCAGTCTAAAAATAGTAGTTTTACCCGAACCAGAAGGTCCAACCAAAAATACAAACTCTCCATTTTCAATAGTTAAGTCTATGGAAGAAAGAGCTAAAGTTCCGGTGCCGAATTTTTTTGAAACCTTATCAAGTTTTATCATCTGTCGAATGGATTATTGAAGAATTTCTACCCTGCCTACATCCATAAGCCAACCTGCATGTTTGGCACTTTGCGTCTGTCCCCAAACTTTTACCTTCTTCCCTACAACCAAAGACAGATCCACTATAGAAGAAGTCAGATAAACATTCTGACTATCTCCTCCCGGTCTTACTAAGTGATACGCTCCTTCTCCATCTATTCCTCCACCCTTAAGTACGCCTTCTGCCATATCTTTAAATGTTTTTGTATCATCAGATCCAATAATACTTCCTCCCGAAGATCCTGCCGTAGTACCTACAGTTCCTCCTCCGACATTAACCGCTCCCTTTTTGCTGATAAGATATCCTGTGCCAACGCCCAAGACTGCAACGACCAACAAAATAATAATTAACTTCGTAGACAAAATAGAAGATTCTTTTTGTTCCATATCATTCATCACCGGCGTCTCCGTAGTATTTAGAGCTTCTGTATTTTCATTATCCATTTAGATATCACCCCTCTATTAGTAAAGCACAGTTTGGGTATTTTTACAATCCCTGAAAGCCTGCTAAATTAATTTTCTTAGCTCCTCTTCTATAAACCCCTCTAGTTCTCCGTTCAAAACTGCCTCCGTGTTCGTTGTTTCAAAACCCGTACGCAAATCTTTTACCATATGGTAAGGATGCACCACGTAAGATCTTATTTGATTGCCCCATCCCGGCACTTTGTATCCTCCTTTTATTTGTTTTTCTTCTTTTTTGCGCTTTTCTTCTTCCAAAATCCAAAGCTTTGCCCTCAAAATCTTCAAGGCGTTTTCACGATTTTGACCTTGGTAACGCTCCGCGTGTGCAGTAACCACTATACCTGTTGGTTTGTGTTTCAAACGGACTGCAGTAGAAACTTTATTGACGTTTTGCCCACCGTGTCCTCCGGCTCTAAAAAATTCCCACTCAAGATCTTCATCTTTCATTTTCAATTCCTCTTCTTTAACATCAGGCAATACTTCAACTAATGCAAAAGATGTCTGTCTTAAATGATCCGCATTAAAAGGAGATTGTCTTACCAAGCGATGAACTCCTGCCTCGCCTTTTAGATAACCATAAGCATATTTTCCGCTGATGGTCAGAGTAACATTTTTTAAACCCGCTTCATCCCCCGGAGTTTCTTCAATTGCTTCGTATTTCCAACTTTTTCTCTCAAAAAAACGAGAGTACATTCTATAGAGCATTTGCGTCCAATCCATTGCGTCTACGCCTCCTTGTCCTGCGTGAATTGAAAGGATTGCAGAGCCTTGATCGTATGGGCCGGATAAATAAAGTACAATTTCCAATTCCTTAAGTAATTTACTAGCTTCTTCAAGCTGACCATTATCTGTTAAATCCTTAAGCTTTTCCGCTTTTTGAATTTCTTCCTGCAAAACTGACAATTCCTTCATTTTATCCGAAGCTTCTTGGTGATTTTGCCAAAATGAAGGACTCACGCTTTGAGCTTCAATCTCTCTTATCCTTTTTCTTTTATCGTCTATTTTCAATTTCTCCAAAACTTTATTGACTTGCTCTTTTATATTATCCATAATTTATTCTATAAACCGCTGCAGATCTTTGTGCAAACGTCTTTTGCTTGGTTTTTCGGATAGTCCTGCAAAGACTGCAAATCTTCAATTATTTTTTTGACTTGCGGAGAAGAAGATGCGATATCAGCGACATTAAGATTGCTTACTTCCTGCTGAATGGCGCCAAGTTTATCTTGAATAATTTTCTGAACAGGTAAATTAACTGCGGGCGGATTAATTTTCTTAGTTTGAGCATTTAATTCTTCTTGCGTTGCAACACCTTTAATAGATTTAAGAGCATTAATAACCGGAGATTCTTTAGGAAAACTATTGTTGCCTAAAACAAAATTTTTTATCCCGAATGCCCCTGTTAATAGCACTATTATTACGAAAAGGGTAAGAAAAATTCTCTTCTTATTCCACGACTCTTCCGGTTCCAATTTCTCCATGAGCTTATTTTACCATATATCTTATGCCTCTTTTTACATATTGATAAGTTGTAGCATAGAAAACCCCAAAAATAATCAATGCTCCTCCAAGCATTAAAGGCAACGTTGGTTTTTCTCCTAAAATTGGTATTGCCGTAATCGACGCGAAAAGTGGTGCCAGATACTGAAATATCGATGCGGAAAAAGCAGTAGTTCTTTTAATGCCGAATTGAATAAGTGAAAAACTCACCGCTGATGAGATAATACCAACTCCTAATAGACTAAAAATTCCAGAAGACGTCACGCTATTGATATTAAACGGTCTCATTAAAAGTTCTATTGGCGCAATAAGTCCCAATATTATCATTGTCAAAATAAAACTATAGAAGCTGGTTGTTATTGGGGAATAAATACCTGTTAATCGTTTCGACAAGACAATGTAGAAAGACCATGAGGTAACCGCCAAGAAAATAATAAAATTACCAAGTGGGGTACCAAAAGTCAATGACTGCTGTTTCTGAATAGATTCTACAAGGAGAAATATTATTCCTACGAAAGCTAAAAGAGATCCAATGATCTTATTTTTTGTAAATTTCTCTTTCAAAATGAAATAACTTAAAATACCCACTATGATCGGTACTAACGTATAGAAAATCTGAGACATAATTACCGTTGTATATTGAAGTCCAATAGCATATAAAGCTACATTGATGGAGAAAAAGATGGAATTTTTGGAAAGACTGATGTTATCCTTCAAAGACAATCTTTCTCTTTTTTTAATAAAGAATGGTAAGAATACCAACGTAGCTATAATAAATCTTAAAGCAGTAAATGTAATGGGAGGAAATTCTCTAATACCTAGTTTTACAAATAATGGGCTTAATGCTCCCCCGATAAAATTTGCAATAAATAGAGCTATTAATCCTATCCACATATAATTAACTTAAAAAACGTGATACAATAATAACATGAACTTAAAAACCCTTCAAGAAAAAATAAAACTTCTCAATGAAAAGATAAGACCGCAATATAAACTTTATTCTCAAAAGGAGAAAGAAATTCTAACAAAAACAGTAAAACTCAACGAAGAGGTGGGAGAATTATGCAATGACATTCTTTCTATTCTGAAATTGCAAAGACGGGCGAAATTGGAAAAATTTGACAAAAGAAATATTTATCAGGAATTTGCAGATGTTGTTATTACTACCATTCAGCTAGCTGTTGCTGCAGGAGTAGATGTAGAAAGAGCTGTTAACGATAAACTTAAAAAGATAGAAGAAAAATATTTAAAAAATTCAAATTAGGTCTTTTACTTATCTTTTGCTTCTTTAATATCTTCGTATAGCTCGTCTTTCAATTCTCCTACCGCTTTTCTAATTTTTTCTTCTATGTTATCTATTTTCTTTTTTAAATGCTCCCAAATTTTGTCATGATTATTTGAAGATAAGTGAGTTAGGAAAATCTTTTTATCTTCCTCCGAAAGTTCTGACAAAATTACATCCAAAATCACATTATGCATGGTTGCTTCCATAAGAGACATCAAATGTATCCTTTCCTCTTTGGATAAATCCATATCTCCTAATTCAAGACTAATGGATGATGTCTCAATGATATGACTATAAAAATGTTTACCCATACTTAATTTATTATAGCAAAAAAGTTTAAAGTGTAGTTATTGGTCTTGATTGAAGAATCCAAATTTTGGACTGGCTATCTATAGCCCATTCTATATCCTGAGGTTTTGCGTAATGAACTTCTATTTTTTTACCTATTTCCGCTAACTCTTTAATAATTTTATCTGAGACGGTTTGTTCATTCTTCTTGCCTTCTGGAACGCTTATCTCCTTATTCTCCCCATTCCGGAATACCAACATGGTATCTTGAGACTGAATATCTCTATTTTTAATTTCAAGAGTATGCTTATTCACTATAAAATTATCGGGAGTGATTAATCCTTGAACCAATAATTCTCCTAATCCAAAACCCGCTTCAATCATAATCTCATTCGTGTCTTTTGTAATCGGATTGACAGTAAACATTACTCCGGATGTTTTACTTTCAACCATTTTCTGCACCACTACTGCCACAAACAAGTCCTCTTCTGATAAGTTTTGGCCTCCCGCATAAGCTAAGGCTCTTTCTGATTTAATAGAGTTCCAACATTCCCTAATTTTATTTATTAGATTATCTCTTGAAACATTTAAATAAGTTTCTAGCTGACCAGCCCATGAGGCTTGAGAGGAATCCTCGGCAATTGCCGATGATCTAACTGCAACTCTTTGAGCACCCAATGCATCAAGGGCTGTTAAAATTTCTTCTTCCACATCAGCAGGCAATGAATCGTTCATAAATTTTCGGTGAACTTGAGCAGTTACAACAAAACCGGGAGGAATCTGTATGCCCGCTTTTATCATTTCCCCAAGAGATGCACCCTTACCTCCAACTTCCTTGACATTGCTTTTATTAATTTGGTTAAAAGTTTTAATATAAATCATTTCAAAAGTCTAACAATACCTTTATTTGCATCTACCTCAACCAAATCCCCATTTTTTAATATTTGTGTCGCGAATTTTGTTCCTACGATGCAAGGTTTTTTAAGCTCTCTTGCAACTATTGCGGCATGACAAAGCATCCCGCCTTCATCGGTCACAATTGCTGCTGCTTTTTTCATTGCAGGAAGAAAATCAGGTATAGTCATTGGAGAAACAAGTATCTCACCCTCCTTAAACATATGTATTTGATCGTGCCCCATCAGTATTCTTACATAGCCTTTGGCAAATCCAGAATAAGCCACTTTACCCTTTATCAATTTCATATTCACGTCGCTAATTTTTTCATTGGGTAGATTAGATTCACCTATGGTTGCCAAATCCTCAACGAAACCGACTTGATATCTTTCAGCAAACTCCTTCTTTGGGATTTGAGTTAAAATTTGACCTTCAAAGTATATTAAACTATCTTTTCTATTTTTTAATTCTATTAAATCGGGAATTGCACTATCTATAACCTCTTGAGCGCTTATTACGTCTGCGTATTGCTCGAGTTTAGGATATTTATTTTTAATAGCTGATAATAATGCTTCTCCGGTTTTATATTCTACTTCTTGAAATTTATCCCGTAATACGTATGATTTTCCTATAAAATCTGCAGCTATATTATTTTTATCAGCGCTGCCAAATTGAACCCAAACAGGTAGATAACCCCAAGCCTCAGCTATATTATTGAACAATTTAGAAAAGGATTTTATTTTAAAATTATTTAGTAAATCTGAGATCTTCTTTTGCTTAACTTTGAATTCTTGGGATATTCGGTCGAATTCATTAGGATTATTTTTAAAATAATCGAATAAAGGCTTTAGGGCGGTATCCGGATTATTCATATCGTAATAAACATCCGTAAGACCATTTTTGTTTCTGATAAATAAAGGGTTAAAGTGAGTAGCTCCTTTAAGGATTTTATGTAACTTTTTATATTCGCCCCTATGCCAATATTCCATGACAATAAGAGGTATCTCTCTTGTAAAAAATTTCCGGAATTGTCTCATATCAAAAATTTACCTAATTATTATAGCGCAATTGGGCCTAAAGCAACTTTGTCTTGCGGGTCATCAATAAAAAAATAAAGCACAGGACCTCTTCTTGATCCATCCTCACGCTCTAAATAATTCATTACTTCCGGCGATCCGCCCAAATGCTTTCCTGTCCATTGCGCAGGGCCTGCATCGCCGACTACTGCTGCAATTGCCTTCCCGTTTTGGGGATTTACAACCAACATTTTTCTATATTTAAAAAAATCCCTGTATTCTGTAAATCTTTGATTAAAATCAGGAATTAAAAATGTCTGTACCGCTATATAATATTTTTCTCTTAATTTATCCTTTTGCGTTAATTGGTTTTGTGAGGGTGAGAAATAACCCCACGCCCCAAGTCCAGGCGCCATACCATATGACCAATATTTCGTAGCGTCATTGTTGTTATCGAAATGCGACGACATCGTATCTCCCGGATAAAGAGCCAAGTGCTGTTCCTGACCTATTATTCCATAATTTCTGTTAAGTTTTTTTCCATCCAGTTCTGCTGTAACTTTAAACCTAAAATTTCTTGATAAAATTTCAGAAACTTTCTGTTCTTGATAGGATGTCAAAGGAAGAACTTCCAAAGGCAAAATATGCGACAAATCAGATACCAAAAAAACACTCTTATCGATTGCTTGCGGTGATTGAGCATTTGCTGTAGGGATAGAGGCAGTAATTATGTTCGGTAAAGACTGTGCGCCTAGAAGAAATAATCCCGCAAGAGAACTTAAAGCAAATCTTTTTGTATTATCAATTAACCAATTGAGCGCATTTCCATGCCTAAACCAAAGTTTTTCCTGTAAACTTTTGTGTCTAGCTGTCCATTTATCTTTTAGATGTTCATAATGGGGTTTCGTATTTTGGGCAAACATACTCTATCTAATAGTAGATAAACGTAACGCTTAAATCAACTTTAGTTCGGATAGTGGCATTTTTTATATTTTTTCCCCGAGCCACAATGACAGGGATCATTACGACCAAGTTTCTTTGATGTTTCGGAGATTCCAACATCTGCTCCTGCAGGTTTTACAACAATATGTTTATGCTGTTGCAAAGAAGGCGGCGCTTCTTGAATCTGAACTTTATAAATTCTATGTATGATTTGATCGTCAATTTCTGCTACTAATTTTTCAAACATTTTGTATGCTTCATTTTTATATTCAACTAACGGATCTCTTTGGCCGTAACCCCTAAGACCAATTCCCTGCCGTAGGTTTTCAATTGCATCCAAATGATCTATCCAAAGATTGTCTATAACGGATAATATTACAAATTTCTCCAATTTTCTCGTCAGCTCATTGCCTAACTTTTTTTCTCTTTGCTCATAAATATCTTTTGCTATATTCGAAAGGAAACCTATCCGTTGTGCATTTTCAGATAATTGCTCCAGTTCTTTTATAAGTTGATTTTTTGATTGCTCATCAAATGGAATTATCGTTACAAACTCGTCAATAATTTTGTGTAAAGAATTTTCTTCGTAAGAATATGTATTTACTAAAATTGAGATGGCGCTATTTATCTTTTCCAAGATTTCCTCTTTCGGAGAATCTTGTTCTTCTAAAACTTTTCTTCTCTTTTTGTAGATTATTTGTCTTTGCATATTTAGAACGTCATCATACTCAACCAGATGCTTTCTTATGTCGAAATTGAATCCTTCAATTTTCATTTGGGCTTGTTCTATGGCTCTAGACACTATGGAACTTTGTATCTGTACATCTTCCGGCATATTAAATCTGGTCATTAATCCTGCAATCGTATCTCCTCCAAAAAGCCGCATTACCTCATCATCTAACGATACAAAGAAACGGGAATTTCCCGGATCCCCCTGTCTTCCCGCTCTCCCCCTAAGCTGATTATCTATTCTGCGCGCCTCATGTTTTTCCGTACCAATCACATAAAGTCCGCCAAGGGAAATGACCTTTTGATGTTTTTTCTCCCATTCTCTCCATTCAGAAGTTCCCATCTTGTCTTTGCCATCACTTTGTTTTGGAGTATCTCCTCCCAAAATAATATCTACACCGCGGCCTGCCATATTGGTTGCTACGGTTACTGCCCCTTCTTCTCCGGCTTTTGCGAGAATTTGCGCTTCTCTTTCGTGGTTTTTAGCATTAAGAATTTCGTGCTTTACTCCCCGGCGTCTTAGGAGTTCTGAAATTAATTCATTTTTGTCAATTGATGTTGTCCCCAATAAAACCGGCTGTCCTTTTTTATGAAGTTTTTCTATTTCGTCTGCAACTGCTGATAATTTCGCTCTCCCTGTTTTGTAAACAGAGTCTTTATGGTCAAGTCTAATCATTGATTTATTCGTAGGAATTACTACAACGTCCAGTTTATAAATTTTATGAAACTCTTCTGCTTCTGTTGCAGCGGTCCCTGTCATGCCGGCCAACTTTTCGTACATTCTAAAATAATTCTGCAAAGAAACAGTAGCAAGGGTTTTTGATTCCCTTTGTATGGAAACGTGTTCTTTTGCCTCCAATGCTTGGTGTAAACCTTCCGAAAGCCGTCTCCCAATCATTAATCTCCCCGTAAACTCATCAACCAAAATAACCTGATTATCCTTAACTATATAATCTTTTTCTTTACTAAAAAGTGTGTGGGCTTTAAGTGCAGCCTCTATGTGGTAAACAGTATCAAAATCTTTTTCATAGATATTCCTGATATTAAAAACTTTTTCAATCTTCTCGAGACCATGATCGGTTAAATGTACTGTACGTAATTTTTCATCAACTTTATAATCAATATCCGAATTTAATTTGTCAACGAGATTTGCATATTCATAATATTTTTGAGCGGGTGATTCATCCGGTGCAGAAATTATATGAGGAGTTCTTGCTTCATCAATAAGCACAGAGTCCACTTCATCAACAACTGCAAAATAATGTTTTCTTTGCACCACGTCTGTAATATCTTGCGCCATATTATCTCTTAAATAATCAAATCCAAATTCTGAATTTATACCGTAAACAATATCCGCTTGATAAGCTTCTTTTCTGGTTATTTCTCTTAGATGAGACAGTCTGTAATCCGAAACTTCTTTATCTATGTAATCTAAATCGAAAATGAAAGATTTTTCGTTAATTATAGATGCCACTTTAATACCCAAAAGATTAAATATCGGTCCCATCCATCCCGCATCTCTACGAGCAAGATAATCATTAACTGTTACTAAATGAACATTATTTCCCGTTAAACTGTGCAAATATAATGCCGGCACTGCGCTTAAAGTTTTGCCTTCTCCTGTTTTCTGTTCTGCAATTTTTCCGCTGGCAAGTATTATTCCTGCCATAAGCTGGACATCAAAATGACGTTGTCCTATTGTTCTTAAAGATGCTTCTCGTGTGATGGCAAAAACTTCCGGTAAAATAAGATCCAGAGATTCTCCGCTTTTTATTCTTTCTCTAAATTCCTGCGTCTTCTTGGGAAAATCTTTATCTT
>JBBTZX010000101.1:0-20445 GCA_038061125.1 Patescibacteria group bacterium
TCTCGTAACGTTTATTTCTATGTCATCCCTTTTTGAATTTAATCCGACAATCATTCCTTGATAAACTTTTGTGCCCGGTTCTATGAAGGTGGTACCTCTTTGTTGTGCCGCTTCCAAACCAAAAGCAACTGCCGTACCTGTTTCCGAAGCGATCAAAACTCCATTTCTTATTTTTGGAAGAGCGGGGGTAATGGGCTCGTATTTATCAAACATAGTATTTATAATCGCAGTGCCCTTGGTATTGGTTAAAAGAGTACTTCTTATACCCAATAGCGATTTTGAGGGAATTTTGTATTCAAATCTGGTATTTCCCTTTCCATCGGAGACCATATTAACCATCTTACCTTTTCTCATTCCCAGTTCTTGGGTTATAATTCCTATAAAATCATCGGGAACATCAATAATCAGATCTTCAACGGGTTCCATTTCCTTTCCCTCTACAACTTTCGTAATTACTTCGGGTTTTCCAACTTGCAGTTCGTACCCTTCACGCCTTAATGTTTCTATAAGAATGGATAAATGCAGCTCTCCTCTTCCCGAAACGATAAACTTGTCATCTTTAACTTCAAGTCTTAAGCTTATGTTAGTTTCAAGCTCTTTTAATAGTCTTTCATACACCTGTCTTGAGTTGGAAAATTTTCCTTCCTTTCCTGCGAACGGAGAAGTATTGGCGAACATAGCAATTTTAATCGTTGGTTCTTCCAAAATAATTCTTGGTAAAGGTTCCGACACAGAGGAATCCGCTATGGTGTCTCCGATTTCTACGTTATCGATGCCTGTTAACTCGACAATTTCTCCTGCAGAGGCAGAAGTAACTTCACGTTTCTTCAGTCCTTCGTTAATATACATATTATTTATTTTCGCAGGTGTTAGTTTGCCGTCTTTTTTTATTAAAACTACGGACTGATTTTTTTGGATACTGCCGCTTCTTACTCTTCCAATTACGTGTTTGCCTTTATGCAGATCGAAGTCTAAAGCAGTGGCAAGCATCTTGAATGGTCCGTCTTCAATTTTGGGTGCAGAGATATGCTTAACAATAGTATCCATAATAGGACTAAGACTCGTAGTTGTGGCAACGTCTTCTAACTTTTCCGCTGCTTTTCCTTCTCTGCCGATAGCGTAAAGCACAGGAAAATTTAACTGTTCGGAATCTGTTGCCAGCTCCAGAAAAAGATCATTAGTTTTCTCAAAAGCAGATTGGATGTCCGCATTTTTCCTATCAACTTTATTGATAATTACAATTACTTTTAGTCCTTGTTCCAGCGCTTTTTTCAAAACAAATTTTGTCTGCGGCATCGGTCCTTCGAAAGAATCGATTATAAGAAGGGCGCCGTCTGCCATATTTAAGGTTCTTTCAACTTCTCCGGAAAAATCTGCATGACCGGGAGTATCAATGATATTTATTCTGTAATCCTTGTAATAAATAGATGTATTCTTGGCAAGAATTGTAATTCCCCGTTCCCGTTCCAGCGGATTGGAATCAAGAATAGTTGTTTGCTGCATTTCCGGCTCATTTTCCCTGAATGTATGAGATTGTTTCAGCATAAAATCCACAAGCGTTGTCTTCCCATGATCAACGTGAGCTATAACCGCGACATTTCTTATATTTTCAGGTTTAAAATTGTCCATAATAAAAACAGCCAGAGATTTTCTGCGCTGTTAACTAATTATAGCACAAATACGGGGATTATTTTTACACGCACGCGCATCGGCAACGCCCCCCTGTCTTACTACGGATTCTAAAATAATTAAAGAGTCCTATAGTTGCTTTTATCCCACTTATATGTTAGAATCGTTTTCATGAAGGAATCACGATTCAGGTTAACGGGTAAAGATAAGGTGAGATTGTCGTTTATGGTCGCAACGCAAGCAGCAGATGCGGGTACAACCATATACGATCTCCATAGGTATGGTCCTATTGATCTTAATCCCATTATGGAGCAAGCGATGAGACATGGTGAGGATACAGGGATTATCCTATTTAAGCTGAGCGGAATTTTATTGCTTGGTGGTCTGTATATGTTGTGTAAAAAGTATAATAAAGATTTTGAAACAGAAATAATTGGTGCAAAAAACGCTACTATTGGTCTAAGCCTATTAACTTTAGCGGTTGCCGTTAATAATCTAGCTAATGTTGTGCGTTATTGAACTTGTCGACGCCGACCTCTTAGGTCGTCAGCCTTACCATTTTTGTGTAATAATCAACTCATTTCCAACACCGAAAGTATTTAGCTTTACACCTTCGAGGTGTAATCTCAAGCCTTCGAGGCGCAGCCTCAAAGTTATTCATCATCCACTACTTGGTGCTTTATAATTTCCAAAGCTTTTGCATAATCAATCTGTTCTTCTGTAAATATACGATATTCATTTCTTGATGGGAAAAAAACTTAATACCGTATCAGTTGAGCAAAATCCAGATATTCCATTTGTATATTCTTCGTAAGAAGACCAGACATAATCCTCGGGGCGATCAGTTAAGCCGGCGACTACTGGATTTATATGAATATAACGAGAAAGGTGAATTAGCTGCTGGTCGGTTTCTACTCTTGTAATTTTGAATGCTCCTTGCAAAAGAGGTCCTACTCGTTTGCGTTTGGTATTAAAATATTTAGTATAGCTATTTGCCAGCTGGCTCATAAATATAGATATTCCGTTTGTTTTCAATTGGCGTACCATAAAATGGAAATGGTTAGGCATTAGGCAATAACAAAAAATTTCTACCAACTTAGAGACTGGATTTGGTTTAAAGCGGCTAAAACTGTTTTTATTAAGTAGTGAAAATTTTGGTTTAGGTCCAGAGAATTGATAGTAGTAAAAAGTTTTTATAAATCTTTCGTAGTCCCTAGGTTGTAAAAAGATATTTCTCTTGTCGCTACCGCGATTAAAAATATGATAAATCTCATTGTTCACGATGGGAACTATTCGTCCAGGCATAATTTATTTATAGCACATTTTATTTAGCTTTGCACCTTCGAGGTGTAAGCGTAGATGGGTATTAGCGTTACGTTTATGTTACGGATTATGGTCAGCAGGGATTAGTTTGTATTGACAAGTTTTTCTATTATGATATCGTGCCGGTATGGCTTCTAAAGAAGGTGAAAATGGCGGTCAAGAATTAAAATTTAGCGCCGAGGATTGGGAAAAATTAATGTTACCCCCTAAATTGAGAAGAGGATAGATGCCTAAGCCTGAATTTTTAAATGTTCCAAATCCATTTCCCTGTAAAACAGGAAAACCAATCGGAATTATGGCATTTTCTTTCATTGGAAGTGAAAATGGAGACATAAAACTTAAACCATTCATATGGTGCGAAAATATAGGAGGCGATTTAACTAACAAAAGATTTCGTGATGACCTAACTTACGCATTGACAGTACTAATATTAGGTGAAGGCGTAGATTTTGCAGTAGGCCCGGCAATCAGCTTGAGAAAAAGTGATTTTAAAACAGAACAAGTAAAAAGAATATTCCATCGTGGCAACACCATTGGACTATATGTAGGCTCTACTAGAGAGTGGTCGCGGCTTGATTTAAAAAATAAGATTAATAAAATCTTTAGTAATGCAAATGTAGCAGCAGGAGGATCTTTGGAAGCAAGCAAGCGGGATAAGTTTGAAGAGATATTGGAACAAGTTAAAACTACTCTTCCTAGACCTGTTGGCAATGCCCCGAAAAGATAGTTTTTTCTACAATAAAAATTGACTCGTCTTATCCTAAAGAGCAGACGAAGTTTGATTCCGCAAGAACTTTTCCCAGTTTATCTTTTGGCAAATGAAGAAGGTCAAGGACGTTTGGGTTTTGGCAAATATCCCTAGACAAAACCAAGTGGTTATCCAAGAGCTTTTGCTTTTCGTTTTGAGAAAGAGTTGTCAGGACGGTAATAGGATGAAGTCCTGATTTCTCAATTAAATCTCGTAGGCTTTCTTTTTCTGGATAATTCCAGCTTATAACTTTCATATTTACGCATAAAGCATAAGTAAGAGCATCCGAGGTAACTTTGGTGTTGGTGATAAGCCAAGCCTGATCAAGATTGTACTTCGCCGAAATGTCATCAAATCTGGCTTTGGTATATAAAGGAACATGCACGTCCGATTTTGTTCCTAAGTCATTATGGAATTTAGCTTCAATCATAAATTTTTTATTGTCCTTTTTCGCAATAATATCTATTTCGTGGGTTACGCATTTACCTTGTAAGATCGACCTAACCTCGGTCTCATAGCCTTCCTTGTTCAAAACTTTTCCTACGAAATCCTCAAAAGGATATCCCGTAGGACCTAGCTCCATTATCCCCCGCTTGAGGGCATATTTTGCAGCCGAGTATGGACGGGAAGAAGTACCCAAGAATTCTTTGATATGCTGATAAATTTCAGAGGTTGGTATATTATCATAGAGTTTAGTCTCGATATGGCTTATAGCCCTATCTTCAATTTCTTTTGGAATACCTGCTCTGATGATTGAGGTTCGCAGTTTTTTTTCGCTAAACTGTTCTTTTTCTCCTGTTGATTTAATAACATTTACCATATTTATATGGTATTAGCAAAAAGCAAAATTTGCAAGAGAATTTATTTCAAGGCGAGATTGCGTTTCTTAAATATGACAAAATCATCTTTTTCCAATACGAGAGAATAATTTTTATCTTTTTTCATTTTTACCACCATTTGCTTCTGTTCTTTTAAAGAAGGCTGGGCGAAAGGATCATTAAGTAAAAATACAATTACATCTGCTTTATCCAGTCCTTGCGGAATGGTAAAAATATTTTGCCTGTGGGACAAATGAGAACCTAAATTATTGGTTGCGGCTATACTGTATTTTCTGGGTATTCGGGAAAGGAAATTTTCTATAAATAATTTGTCGTTTTGGGGCTTGATAAACATAAGGTTATTTGGATTTTTTGCTCCGGGAAGGGGACCAAAAAAATAAGAAGAGGTAAGAGTAGCTAATAAAATAAATAAAGAGATTGCGAGTAAAGACAGTTTAGGAAAAATTCTTATGATTCTTTTTATTCCAAAAATTGCAGAGATGAAGACAAACGGCGTAATAGTTGCGGAATACTGATAATAAATCTCGTGCAGTTGTCGATTATTGCTTAAAAGATTTATAAAAAGATCCGGTAAGGCGAAAATTAGATAGAAAGGAGCAAAAATTGACGCAAAGCCAAGAGGAGCAAAAAGCTTAAGCAGATAATCTATCTGCCCGTTTTGGAAAATAATTTTCACTATTTTTTGAGGCGAAAGTAGAATATTTTTGATAATTTCTATCGGAGAACCTCCGAATTCTGAATAATATGACAGCGCAAAATGCTGTTGTCCCAAAGCAGAAGGTATAGCCTTTGCTACAAGATAGTAAAATACTATTGGCGATAGAATAAGAATTAGTATTCCTATAATTTTTTTAGATTTTTCTTTTGCAGAAATTAACATATAGAAACCGAAAATGCCGAAAACCAACCAGATTTCCTCTTTGGAAATTGCCGCGAAAAATAAAAATATTAAGGCCCAAAGATATTTATTTTTCCTGACGAAATAAAAAGCTCCGAGTAAAAACGTTGTAGCAAGCGTTACAGGATGAAAATCGTAGAGATTGGTAAACTGCAGCGCCGGATTTAGCAGAAATGCAATTCCTAAAACAAGAGACAGATTTTTATTTTTGATAATATCTTTAGCAATTGCATAGACAAAAATTGCGCCAAGTCCAAGAACGATTGTTTGAGTTAAAAGAAGCATTTTTGCTGAAGCCCAAATTAGATAAAGAGGAGAAAGTAAGATAAGCAAAAAATCCGCATGAAATGCAAGCCTTGAGATAATTTCCGTGCCATTAGGATTGGTTAATTGAAAAATTCTTCCATGAATTGTATTCCAGACAGTCTGGTCCATATTTCCAAGGTCAAAACGGCCCGTATAAAAATTGTCATGTCTTAAGAAAGAAGCGGTAGTAAAGTAGGTAATGTATAAAACTATAAAAGTAAAAAGAATAAGTACTTGCTTGTGGGACGATATATATTTCTGCAGTTTTTCCATATGGATTTGTTTTGTTTTATGCCACAAGAAAGATAGTAATACGAAAATAAACTCTGAAAGTATGAGAACGACTCGGGAATAAATAGAAGCAAATCCCGCTGTTGTTAAGGTAAGGAATTTTGATAAACCGAAAGCTACAATTCCCTCTCTTACCCCAAGCCCCATTGGCGTAACGAAAGAAAGAAAGCCAATAAGATATGAAAGAACGAAGAAGCTTACTAGAATAAGCATATTTTCAGGATTTAGCAGTTTCACCGAAGAGACGGTTAGATACATCCCTACTCCGAAAAGTGCCATATACAAAGACGAAGTGATGAAAATCTCTAAATTTACCAATGGCGAAAATGTCGGCAGAAACTTTTCAGCCAAAGAAAAACCCTGTCCAAGAATTCGCTTGGAGAAAAAATTAGAAAAAATGAAAACTAATATTAGAATAAAACTTAATAATCCTATGATTTGAGGCGCAAAAATTTTCAGAGGAAAACTTATTTCAATTAGATTGTTGAAAACGAAAGGAAGAGACAAGAGGGAAACAAATACTGACCCCAAAAGGAGAAACGCCGTTTCTATAAACATAGATTTTGTTACAGTTTTGGCGCTGATCCCATTTTGAGAAAAGGCAGTTATTCTTCCCAAAACTCCCCAGACTTTTCCTGGGGCAAAGCGTTTGAGTTCGGAAATTGCCCACAAAATAGAAACTTCTTTTAAGGGTATGTCGTGGCCTTGAGCCTTAAGTATCACTTTCCAGACGAAAGCGCGTACGAAATAAAAAACAACGAAGCACAGTAATCCTAAAGCAAGAAGTAAAAGATTTAGATCCTTTATGTCTGAAATAATATTTCTGGATTGAGATAAGAATAGGCGGCTAATGAAAAATAAAGCGATTAACGAAATAGGCCAACCCAAAAGAAATTTTACTATTTGAAAGAATTTTTTCATAAGCGGATAAAGTTAAAAATAATGTGCGCCTGGAGGGAATTGAACCCCCGACCCTCTCGTCCGAAGCGAGATGCTCTAATCCGCTGAGCTACAGGCGCTTCAAAGCTTTGTTCTTCCCCTTCGACTAGCTTTCAGGGCAAAAGCGCAAGCGCATATGTGCCTGCACCGAGCAAAGCGAGGTGAGCCGCCCGAGAATCGAACTCGGAACCTATTCCTTAAGAGGGAATTGCTCTACCAGTTGAGCTAGCGGCCCAGTATCTAAAACTATCCATTAGTATACTACAATAGCTTAGAAATTCAAATAAAAATAAAAAGAAATCTATTCGTGTACAGCTTAAAACGGGATGTCTTCGGAAACTGCTGTAGCAGGAACAAAACGTTTTCTATAAATACACAAACTGCAAGTCTTTGACTCCGGAGGCAACTCTCCCTTTAAAACTTCGGAGATCTCTCTTGTCAAATTGTAAAAACTATCCATATCCTCTTCTACTTCGTGCCATGTAGGCGTGGCAGTAAAAACCACTTTTCCGTTAGCTAACTTCATCTGATCGGGGTTTATACTGACAGCTCCCATTTTGGAAATTTTAATCGGTGTCCCCTGCTGCGGATTTTCCAAGGCGAATTTATATGCGTGTAACTGACTGGAATACTTTTTGAGAATTTTCTCTTCGTCGGGAGTAGTAATTTTAAAATCAATAATTGCGTATGTGCCGTCATCTAATTTGGTTAGAATATCGAATCTACCGCTTAAGTAAGTATTCGTCCCGGGAATTTGCTTTGATTTCATGAATCCTTCTTGAATTGTAATAATTCCGCTCGGAAGATCAGGATGAACATCCTGCAGGTTCATCCCCATAATTGAGGTCTGGAGTAATTTATTGATCCGGCCAAACATCGCAGGAAACGGACTGGAATAGGTAATACCTAGTTTTACTTTCTGATAATAGCAATGTTTGCAGTTAGCCCACAAATAGGCGAAGCCTGAAGGACTCAATTTATACATCTGCTTCATTAATTATGATTATACCACTAAGAGAATTTCGCGGCTAAGAAGTCAAATTGTAAAATTAATTGAGGATCACGATAAAAAGATTCAAGAGAGAGGCAAAGCTTACCCAAGCCAAATAAGGATATAGAAGATAAGCTGAAGTCTTTGAAATAAGTAGAGATTGGCGGACGGTTAAAAAAATAAAAATCCACAAAGCGATAATTTCGAAAAAAGCCGCCTGCGGATTATGCATTCCGAAAAAAATTATTGACCAGAAAAAATTAAGCGCCAATTGAATTATAAGTAATTTGATTGCCTTGCCTTTTCCTTTTTTCTTCGCAGTCCACAGAAGATATAAAGAAATTCCCATGAGAATATAAAGAATTGTCCAGACCGGAGCGAAAAGGTAGTTTGGCGGACTAAAAGATGGTTTATTTAAACTCGCATACCAAGTGGGAATTGCCGAGACGGTATAGACGGAGCCTAAAAATCCAACACCAAGACAGAGAATAATTGAAGCGACTAATTTAGGCAGATTTATCTTCACCACTCAACTATATCACAATAAAGTACCTAAAATCCTCCCGCAGCTAAGAAGTCAAATTATTCTATTTAAACTCATCCTTACATTCTCAAGTTTATAAGGGTATTTATTGAATATTTTGAAACTTTTTTAAAAAGTCAACGAATACTTTGCCGTAAGGAGATAGTGTGTGCTCGACAAATTTACCCTTATATTCTTTATCTATTAATCCTGCCGTGACAAGTCTTCTGGTATGTTCGCCTATTGTCTTTTCGTTTGCATCGAGTTTTTCAACAATAGATTCAAGGGTTATCTTATTATTTCCTGCAACTAAAAGCAAAATAGCAATTCTATAATGGTTCGCCATGCCTTTAAGATGTCTTTCCATTTGTTTCGCAGATTTCATCCTACATTAACAATAACATAAACATCCCAATAATCTCAAGTATTTAAGGATGTTTTGTGTTGAAAGGTTTTTAGATTATTTATAATATTTTTATTGGTCGAGAATGAGGTTAAAAAGGCACCGACCTCGCTCAAAAACTGCCGGCCCGGTCAGATTTATCGGAAAAAACGCCACGTCAAACGTGTCAGGCAAAAATTTTTCCAAAAAATTCAAATTCGTTAAATTTCATTGTTATTTTTTTGAACCATTGATATGTAAACTCGTTGGCAAAAGTTGATTAAGCTCCTTATCGCTAAATGTAAGCTCCTCATCTATTTTGAGTGCCTGTTGAGCCATTTTATATGCCTTACCGCTAGTTTCCGGTGCTGATTTATAAACTACGTCAAGCTCGTTTAATAGCTCATCTCTACACTTAGCAATTCCATCTTCTTTTAAGTGTCCATTGATAATATCAGCCATAAGATTGACATATTTCTCACGAATGAGCCATAACGAGTTGGCAACTTGCTTATGCCTTATTGCCTTATTTTCTGGATCAAAACTTAATTGATAGATACTAAACCCGAGAGTAAGAGCTGAAAAAATTGCACCGATGACAACAAGGGTTTGACCGGCAAATAAGGCACCTAGCAACGAACCCGTAGTTATGGCAATGAGGCCAATATTGACCCACTTGACGATTGTGGCGTATCGAGATTGTATCTCAACCTCCTTTTCATGAGTTTTGTGAGAATAGCTAACTCTTCCGAAAGATTCCCTAATTACTTGTAGGTTTGTTTTGTCCATATTAGTATTCAAAATCATCACCAAAAATTTTTTTCCATTCTTCGGTAGCTGATGTTTCATCCTTAATTGCTTCAAATTCACATGCCTTAACAGCTCTTGCATAAGCTGATTCAGCTTTTGATTTCCAAGCATCTCCATAATTAATTTTTTCCGTTAGGCCTGGCAATGTATAAGTATTATTTATTTTTTCAATAAGTTCTTTGAGATAATCCCTGACCATCCAATCATAATATGTTGAACTTTTATTTTTGTGTTCGTAGGCGATTAAAAACACTACTGCTCTTATCTCAATGACCAATGATTTAATTGGAACATCACAAAATTCTTGCCATTTCTTAATCATTCTTATTAAATTTCTAGTATTTCCTCCAGTGTCATTATCGGAATCGTTGACAAGTTTATATAATGCTCGTGGATCATCAAGCTTCCAATGTCCACCGTCGGTTGTTATTGGAATGTAAAATTTATCATTTGTTAATTCAATAGCGGGTACCACCTCAATAAAATGATCATTACTAAAGTTGACAACAACCACTGGTCCATCTCCCTTTATGTCTGAATCGGGGTATTTATCCTGCAAAATCCCTTTAATTTTTTGCAGAAGATATGATTGATAGTTGTAGCCATTGGATGATTGTTTATACTCAGATGAGGGCAATTTAAAGATGACATCAACATCTCTAGCAGGACGAATGTTTGTTCCCTTGCCGTAAGAGCCGATCAATAATTTTGTTGAGCCATCATACAATGTTGAAAAATAATTATCGTGTATTTTTTTACAAACTCCATCATATTTGGTCTTAGCATCATCTAGTTGGTCCGATGTTAATTTGATATTTAATAAAAATTGATCAAATCTACTTGATGTACTCATATGAGCGGACTTGTTTCATCAACCGGAGCTGTTGCGGGTGGTAATGAATCATTTCCGTCCAAAACCCCTGTCGTATTAGGAATACGCATATTTTCTTTCGTGCAACCTCTTGGGACAGGAACATTTCCAAATTGTTTTCTCCAGTCACTAATTTTTGTTGCTTTGTCAACAAATTCAAAATACATTTGCGAATAATTGTCTCTTCTATCTCTAGCTTCTTTTTGTTTTATGTCATTTTCCGAAGTTATTTTTCCTACATCAAAAGGTTCCAATATATATCTAGCGTCATCACGGTAAGCCTCGTATAATTTCCATTGAATTTCTCCACCCTGTTTTATATACCAAGGTTCAATCAATTTAAAATCCCATCTGTCTAAATACTTTCTATCCGATTCAAGCCATTTAGTCTCCTCTGTAATATACTTACGCATTCCGGCAATATAATCATCGAAAAAACCCTTAACTTCGCTAGACGAATATTTATCGGGATTCTTAAGAAAGTCAGCAAATTTTAAAAATGAATTTTTATAACTAATTAGAGGCGGATTAACAATTAGACATCTCTGCTCAAAAATTTTATTTCCTTCAACAGCTAATGCATGAAGCTTATAAATATATAAACCAAAAGCGACAATGACTAAAATTACTAAGGATAATAAAATTTTATTTTTTTTGTTCATTGGGAATTTAGCTTCCTGTATAACTTTTCTGAATAAGTTCTTTTAGGCCGCTTACTAGATTTACAATTGTCTGCATTATTGGATTCATTTGATTAGCCGTTGTTGGACCGGCTGCATTACTCGCCATAGACACACCATAATGCTTGAATACATCTTCTACGATTTTTCCAACCGTACTTAACAAATACTTATCTTTATCCTGTTCAGATCTTTTTAGAGACCAAAAAATATAAGCAGAAATTCCAAAAATTATCAGAATAGCGATAATAGCTACTATAAATTTGTCTAAAGATAGATCGGAAAAAATTATCCTTTCTAAAAAGAAAAGTGCCGCTCCTCCTGATATAATTGGAACAAGTTGATAGCTTCCGCTAATTTTTTGAAGAATTTTTGTTTTAAAATCCTCTTTCATTTTTTCAATATCCATTTACTTAATATTAATAAGGTCATTTTTATATGACTCAAATATTTTTTTTATTTCTTCTTTTGAAAGATTTAACATCAATTTATATCCTGCAATAAAGTTTGATTTCCTCATCAAAAACCTAACCTTACTCTCTTTAAACGTAGAAAATAATTCCTTATTTTCTATTACAAATTCTAACAATGCATGTGTAAAATTCTTATTTCTTCCCTGAGTGCCTGGCAATAGGTTCCTTGTATAATCTAACATGGTAAACACCTCTCTAGTAAGCTCGTATTGATCTTTTCGGGTTTCGTCATAAGTGAGGTAAGCGCACCACCATAACGAGGAAATGTTGTTTCTCATTAAATCCATTGTATTTATTCCGTTTACAAACCAGTGGGTCAGCACATATTCCGCCCTCTCTTCTTCCGGTTGGTTTTCCACAGGGCTTCTTTTCCGCATATAATCCCAAAAAGTTGCATGAGTTAAATAAGTCCATATTCTGTAGTCAGTTGCTTGAGTAGGATTCATTTTCTTCAACGCTTCAAATAATATCTTACTGTTTTCGAAATCATGAAAGCCATCGTTATCAGGCATTTTGAATGCGATAAGGGAGGGAAATTCGATATCGGGATTTCCTAGGATATTTTTGGAATCCAATTCAAAACCGCTTTTCATGTATAACCCCACATCAAAACCGCTTGCTGCTCTACGCTTAAGCTTTTCAACGTATGGCGATGTTAATAATTTTAAGAACATAAACTTACTCCTCTGCTGAATCTCTTTTTTTTAGACTGTGCAATTTTTCAATCATTCTTTTTATCGGTTTTCCGATTAATTCCTGAGCAAACCTAGAAATTTCCTCATCTCCTTGTTGCCATTCAAACGATTGTAGCTTTGGATCATGTTCCCTTCTAACCTGTAGAAATTGAAACCACTCTTTTTCTTCCTGTCTTTCCGGATCGATCGCTATCTGTTTCAGAGCATAGATTAGAGCGGGATAAACGATGGAACCGTGAATAATCGTAGGAACTTCATCATATGGAATAACATCAAGGTATTTTCTGTATTCATCTTTCGGAAGATTAATAATTATTTTTTCCGAACTTAAACCAACTTCCATATACCCCGTATCTGAGTTCCCCGAAATTGTAATATATGTTTTGAGTGATTTCAATGCATTCCAATCTTTAATTGCGGTAAAAGATGTTGCTCCACCATAAGCAATAACATCTCCAGTATTGATTTCGAAACTTCTTCCTTTGTAGTCTGGATTAAAGGAATCATTTACGTAATTTTTAATGTTTTCATACGCGGAGATATAAAAAATAATACTAAACCTTCCCCTTAGTAATGTCTGAGATATCTCAAAATGCTGTATTGGTTCATTCGAAATAAATGAATTCCTATAAAATGTGCTTTGGCAATTTATTTCTACGCAAAAGCACGCCTTATTAGAAGAGACAAGTTCATCGATTACTTTATTCTCTAACTTATGCTTCACGGTAAAGTTCATTGTTAATTCCGTCGGTGCAATTTCAATTTCCGTTTCATATTTGCCTCCAACGAAATCGTCATTTAAACCCAATACCGGATGTGGCAATGATATATTAGTTATTAACATATGCGATAATATTTAAAGAATACTTCTCATTGTCATTGAAACAAATGTCAAGATTTAACTCTCCTTTATCGTTAAACATTGCCTGTTTGATAATATTTTTATCAGTAGCATATTCTTTCTGATTTAGACCTTTAACCTCATAAATTCCAACATCTACCAAGGAGCTATCCGTTCCCGCTTTTATTTCTATATCGCATGATTTTAATGGAGGGCCTTTCCTGATTAATAATTTATGTATGATTTTATTCTGAGAATCTCTGTGATAAAAGGTGCGAAACAAACAGTTTGTAAGTATATGCTTATCTCCGTCTCCTTCTGAGCCACCTTGTCCTCCCTTGCCTCCGTGTCCTTTACCATTAAGTATTGGTTTTCCGCTACCTACAATTCCCAAACTTGATATGGTCTTATTAATCTTAATTTTTTTATAAAGAGGGGGTGTCTGTTTCTTGTCGTTTCTTGCCTTTTCAATGGCGCTTTCTTCTTCAGTCATTTTTTCGTCTGTAGCTAAATTTCCTAATTGCAAATCGTCTTTGGAGGCCAAGTAATCTTCCAATCCGGGTATATCTTGCGTTTGAGAAAAATCCTTACTTAATTCTTTAAAGCAGTCTGAAATAAATTTTTTAATTTCCGCCTCAACAACAACCGCCATGTCGTAAAAATCTGTATCCGAAGCGTTCTCCTTTCTCCACTGATCATGCTGTTGATTTTCCATTTTCCTTAGGATAAAGCTGCCTCTTTCATTTAAACAGGAAAATACACCAGAGAAACCTTTGGGAAAAAATTCTCGTTTCTTTTCTATTATCATTCCTGTATTTCTGAAATAAACTATTTTATTTTTAAAATTACTGTCGAAATAAATATTCAGTTTTACCTTTCCTAGATTTAATAAATCTGCTTCAAAAATTTTTACATCATCTTTCCGTGTATATGCAAAATAATAAGGCAATGGATTGGGTTTATTTATTGTATCTGGTGGATTATATAATGAAAAATATTTAGCGAAGTAATCTCTATAAAGATTTTCTTTATTAATTGTATTCTTTCCAATTTTCACCTCCAATATGCCTTCATGTATTGCGGGCCAAAAGTTATCTAAAACAGATGTAGTAATTTCATCTTCCCAATTCAGACTTCCACTATAATCAAGAATAAAAAAATCCGTACCTTGGTCTTTTCTTTGAAAGAAAATTGGAATGTCGCTATCTGATCTTACGGCTTTTTGTCCTGGCAGACCAAACGAACCGTTGCCTTGTTTGATTTTTCCATTGTCCTCATGACTGGCAAGAAAAGACTGTCCCTGAAAAACAACTTTATTTTCATCATAAACGCTTGAAAAAAATACAGTTCTAAAATTTGAAGCCGCATAGTATGATCCTTTCCCTAATCCCCAAGAACCTCCTCCGGAACCCTCGCTCGTGCTATAGCCAACCGCTTTTGCAAATTTCCAATAACTACCTTTTTTATCGTCATCATCTCCATATAAACCGGTTGTATTAAAATCACTTATTTTAAGAATTTGAATTATTGCATTATTTTCTATTTTTCTAATTGCTTTGCCAAAAAAATTTACACAATCCGTCTGACCCTCATTATATTCTTTTATTTTAATAAATATATTTTTAAGATCATTAATTTCTGGTAATTCGGCTGCCTTGATTTGAATTAATTCGTACTTTATAATTGCGGGGTTTGAATTTGGCAATTTATTATCTATTACATTTTGAATGGGCTCCCTGGCTAAATAATAATATGGTTTTCCTTTAAAATTAGAGACCGTAGGATCTTTTAGTCCCGTTATTCTTCCACCATCGGTAGAACCAAATTCCCAACGTAATTGACTCATAGCTTAAATCTTCTTTTTCTCGATTGTTCAAGTCTAAATTTAGTTTTTGTCTGATTTAACTCGTCTTCTATTGTCTTAAAAATTTTATTTATTTCATCCGGGGCGTAAGTATAGAGGCTTTTATTTGAACAATGACCCAGAATTCTAATCGCATTAAGCACCGAATTTGTACGTGCTTCAGCACTTTCGAGGAATCTTTCGCGTGGATTACTAAATTTCTTCTTTCCCATTGTATGACCTATGATACCGTTATGTTAACATAATGTCAATAGGTGAATTATTAAGCCCAGATATTGAATGATAATGCTCCTTAGACCTTGATAGTACTTTGTATATCTTTTTGGCAATAGCCTCTATAACAGGAACCGTAACCGTATTGCCTAATTGCTTATATGCTTGCGTTTTGGAAACGAAAGGGAAAAAGTTGAAATCCTTAGGAAATCCTTGCAAGCGTGAGCATTCTTTTATTGTTAGCGTTCTGATTCCTTGATTGTTTTTTGTCTTGAGCCTGTCTTTTATTAAATTTCTTTCTCTTCCCATATTGCCTACTACTAACGTGTTTGAAATTCCTTCAGGATTAAGAATTTCCAATCCAAAACCATTGCCCCTTTTTATGTGTCTGTCTCTGTGTTTTATTAAACCGTCAAGATATCTCTGTGAAAGATAATATTTTTCGTCAACACTTTTTTCGAGTATATTTTTTAATTTTGGAATACTTTCGTTTCCGGTTGGATAATCGAAATCTACCTGATGTAAAAAACCCACAATGTAAATTCTTTCTCTATTCTGAGGGACTCCAAAAAACTTACTATTTAAAATTTTAGGTTCGGGAACAAAATAACCTATATCTCTTAAAACATTCAGCATATAATTCAAAGTTTCTCCCTTATCGTGCCCTTTTAGGTTCTTTACATTTTCAAGAAGAAAAGCCCTAGGTTTCTTGTCTGCAATAATTTTTACAACTTCCCCGAACAATGATCCACGAGGATCATTAAATCCTCGCTTTAATCCTGCTAATGAAAACGGCTGGCATGGGAAACCAGCAGCAAGCAAATCTATATCGTTAGGAATATCGTCTGGAGAAACATCTTCTATTCTTCTCGTGTCCAGTTCTTCATGGAAATAATTTTCGAAAGTAATTTTGCAGTATTTATCAAAATCATTTGAGTATACAACTTTAAAACCGGCATTTTGAAGTCCTAATCTTATTCCGCCTATACCGGAAAATAAATCAATAGCTTTAAGAGTCTTCACGTTAGTTATATAATAGCCGGAACGAGAAGAGATTACAATAACCGGTAGTATTTTGCCAATATGGATATTTTTACAAAAGAAAAAAGAAGCGAAATAATGCGAAAAGTTAGGAATAAAAATACAAACATAGAATTACTTCTGAGAAAAGAATTATTTAGAAGAGGGTATCGATATAAAATAAAAAATAACCAGTTTGGTAAACCGGATTTTATATTTTTAAACCAAAAAGTTGCCGTATTCTGCGATGGAGATTTTTGGCACGGGAAAAACTACCGTAAGGAAAAGAAAAACTATAAAAAATTCTGGAAAGATAAAATTAAGCTAAACATGAAAAGAGATATACTGGTAAATAGAAATTTGAAGAAAGAAGGCTGGACGGTTTTAAGGTTCTGGAAAACGGATATCTTAAAAAATCTTTTGGAGTGTGCGGATTCGCTCGAGAAAGCTTTAAGGTAATTTAACGCTTAAGACTTTTTTAAGTCCACCTTTTCCGTATTTAATGATCTGGCCAATCTTTGAAACTGTGGAAGTAGAAGTTCCAACTTTTACCGCAATTTCATCGTAAGTTTTGCCCTCGAGAATTAATTTTGCGATTTTTATTCTTTGAGCTAAATCTAGAATTTCTTCTTCGGTCAATAAGTCATCAAGAAAAGCCGATAAATCTTTGGAAGATTTTAATTTGCGAAGAGTTGCAACCAATAACTTTTTATCTTTCTCTAAATTAAGTGTTGCCATATTTCGATTAATTCAATATCTTCGATAGTGCTATTGTAGCGTTGTAGTATAGTACAACGTTGCTTCGGCAAGCTCAGCATAAACTCCACTAACTCTTGTAAGCTTTTGCTTTAGCTTTTCCTTCTGCTTTCAGTTTACCAGATTTTAACAACTCTGTTTCTTTTTCTTTGATATTTCAAATATATGCAAAGCTGCCAAATCAAAATCATTGTCCAATTTTTTTGTTTCATTTTTCTTATATTCAGCAAAATTTCTTTCGGCTATTTCTACCGCCAACTCATGCGAGATGCGGCCGGCATCTTTTAAGATATCTTTATTGTTAATTTGTAAAAATCCGTGGAGTTTATCTATCCAGTCTTTCATGTACATTGGCACTCTTTGCATTGCCTGTCCCTGCGCAAATACGAGATATTGCTCGACAAGATTATTTAAAACGAGAAGCTCCCGCTCATTCAAATAATTTTTGGCGATCACTACTTCTTCTTTTGTTGGCTTGCTTCCTCTGAAATTTGTAAGACCTACGTTTGGCTTTTTACCATCTACCCTACTCGCAATTATCTCGGCCGCAGTACTTCCGGTAATTGCATAGTGAACTTTGTTTTGGACTGTTTTGAAAAAGAGAATACTTTGCTTATCTGTCGGGTCATAGTCAACACTGGTAGCGTAAATGTCGGTAATTTTTCTATAAAATCTTTTTTCCGAGGTGCGTATATCTGCAATACGACGCGTTAATTCTTCAAAATAATCAAATGGCAGATCGGGATTTTTCAGCCGTTCATCGTCCATGACAAACCCTTTGACGATATATTCGCGCAAATGCGTGGTTGCCCACTGACGAAAGGCCGTAGCAATAGAGCTTTTGACACGGTAACCGACAGAAATAATTAAATCCAAGTTGTAGTATTCAATATCTCTGGCAACTGCGCGCGCGCCCTCTTTTTGAACTGTTAAGTATTTCTTAACAGTTGCATTTTGAGTCAATTCTCCTTCTTCAAAAATATTTTTTACATGTAGGCTAATATTATTTTTTGTAGTCTGAAACAGCTCTGCTAAAGAATTTTGTGTCAACCACACGGTCTCACCGTCAAAACGCACGTCGATTTTGGTCTCGCCAGATTCTGTTTTATAAATAATTATCTGTGATTGTGTAATTTTATTTTTCATTTTATTTGTTCTTACATTATATTCCCTTTTCCGCCCTTTTTCACTAGGGCTCTATGAAATGGGAAGGCGGTGGAAGTGGATTATGGCGGAGTCGGTGTTGGGCTGCGGATAAAATGCGGTATTTGGGATTTTCTCAATAACCGCTGCTTTAAAATACTTACTTAAAATTGGCTCATGATTTATTTTGTCCGCAAAAGATGTCGGCGCAATCCAGACCAAATCCCCTTTGTACCATTTGGACTTGGCAAAAGCCAGAAGGATATCCTGCGCTTGGCTGTAGGGAATATTGGAGACGACTTTGGTTGGGACTTTCGTTCTTTTCAAAAATGTCTCGTCCTGAAGAAGTTTTCTGATGTCTTGGAAAAAAATATCAACATTGTTATCAAGATTGCTAAGATAGATTTTAAATCCCCTGTCAATTTCCACTCCCAAAACATGCTTTGCTTTTTTAGCTAAGGCTTTGGTAATAAATCCAAGTCCTGGACCAATTTCCAGCACTCTGTCTCTTGGTCCAATTTTGGCAATTTGGATTAATTTTTCTATAATTTGGAAGTCAACTAAAAAAGCTAGGTCTTCTTTATAGGAAGTTTGATTATATTTAAAATAATTGAGAGCACGTTTTAGTAATTTATTATTGTTATCCATTCTCTTTTGGTAATTATACTATCATATAGCCTATTGCTCAACCCTCTGATTTTTGAGTATAATAGTATGTTCAAATTTCTTAAAATTTTATGGATGTAATTAAAATTAAGGGCGCCCGCGAGCACAATTTGAAAAACATAGATCTTGAAATTTCCAAAAACAAACTGATTGTTTTTACCGGTTTATCCGGAAGCGGAAAATCCTCTTTGGCTTTCGACACAATTTATGCGGAAGGGCAGAGGCGTTATGTGGAAAGCCTTTCGTCTTATGCCAGACAGTTTTTGGGAGTAATGAAAAAGCCCGACGTTGATTCAATAGAAGGACTTTCTCCTGCAATTTCTATTGACCAAAAATCCACGTCTCATAATCCCAGAAGTACGGTTGGAACAGTAACGGAAATATATGATTACCTAAGGCTTCTATACGCCAGAATCGGGCATCCACATTGCCCAAAGTGCGGCCGGGAGATATCTCATCTTTCCAAAGAGCAGATTACGGATTTAATGCTTGATTTATTAAAAGAAAGTCCTATGGGAATAAAATCGGCAAAAATAAAACTGTTAATACTCTCCCCTATCGTTAAAGACAGAAAAGGAGAGTATAGCGAACTTTTTTTGGATTTGAAAAAAAGAGGGTACAAAAAAGCAAGAGTTGACGGACAAATTTTTTCTCTCAACGAAGAGCTGGTTTTAATTAAGACAAATAAACATACGATCGAAGCAGTAATTGACGAGGTTATTCTGACTTTTCAAACCGAAAGATCAAGAATTGCGGAGGACGTTGAACAGGCGCTGAAATTCGGCAACGGAGAATTAATAGTTTCTTTGATCAAAGACAAAGGTTTTTCTCTGCCGGAAAAACCAAAGCAAATGAAAGATGAACTTTTTTCGGAAAAATTTGCCTGTCCGATATGCAATATTTCAATGCCTGAAATTGAACCTAGGATTTTTTCTTTTAACACTCCTCACGGCGCCTGCCCGACCTGCAACGGGTTGGGAACTATTTTAGCGGTTGATAAGGATATGGTTTTTAATAAAAATCTCTCCATAGTAGAGGGAGGAATAATGCCGTTTGCCAATCTTTTTGAGAACGATACTTGGTTTTCCAGAACTTTCAAAAAGTTTTGCGCAGAAAACAGCATTTCGTTAAATCAAAGACTTTCGGAAATGAAAGACGGGCAAATAGAGCTAATTTTGAAAGGAACGGAAGAAAAAGAATATATTGTGGAGGGAGAAAATAGGTGGGGCCGTCTTACGGAAATTAGGGAGCCGTTCAGGGGACTTTTGTGGGACTTGAAGCAAAAATACCAATCCACTGACTCTATTTTCCTAAAAACCAGAATTGAGAAATTTATGCGTTATGAAATATGCGCCAGCTGTCTTGGATCAAGACTGAAAAAAGAATCACTGGCTGTAAGCGTCAATGGAAAATCAATTATTCACTTAACGGATATGTCCATAAGCGATGCATTTACATTCGTTGAGAATCTGCAAAATGTTTTGTCCGTTAGGGAAAAAGAAATAGGGAAAATTATTATCAAGGAGATTAAAGAAAGACTGACT
>JBBTZX010000102.1:0-3246 GCA_038061125.1 Patescibacteria group bacterium
CCTGATATGGTCTGCGGTTTTTTGATGGGTTTTGGGGTGGTTTGGGGGGGTTCTTTTCGGGGTAAAAAGGGGAGGAGTTTGGGGTAGAGGTCGGAGAGGGAGAGGATGTTGAAGTAATTAAGAAGGATAAAGACGATGGCAATTATTCCTAATGCCCCGAAAATACTCGTCCCCGCCACCCCAATATCCAGAAGCAGAATTTTCAGTAGGGGATGTTTTTTATTTTCTTCGTTTTCCACAATTTAAGAGTAGGGGATTTAAAAGATTATTGCAAGTTCTATGCAGTTGCTAAACCAAGATGGGCTTCAATCTTCGTAACTCTTCTTCCTAATTTAACATCTGCTTCATCATAGTTTTTTACAGTTAAGCTAACCGTTTTATCAATTCTATTGACTTTTTTCTTCAGGTATTTTACGTCTTTCTTGAGGCCTGTCAAATCTTTTTTGATAGGTTCCAATTTTTCTTCGATAACATTTCCTATTTGACTTAAATCAGATTTTGTTAACATATATTGAAAGTATAATTGTTTTAAAACCTAGGTTTCAAGAGGATTAAAGACATCAAAGTATTTCTTTTCTCCGCCACCCCAATATCCAGAAGCAGAATTTTCAGCAAAGGATGTTTTGTATTATTCTCTACGCAATTATAGTAGGGGAGATACATTGGGTAGTCAAGTTTTATGTAGGTTCATGCCTCTGTAGTTTGCGCCTTCGAGGTGCGAACTCAAATTGAAAGTAGATTTATAAGAAAAAATATGCCATAATAGTAACTGTGAGTCAGCAAGAAAATAGACAAGTTCCCGAATTTTTACGCTCTTATTTTTGGGATGTAGTTTTTGAAGAGTTAGAAGTCAAAACTCATGCTTTTCTGATCATAAAACGCGTATTAGACAAGGGCAACCTTCGTGATATCCGTTGGCTGATCAAAACATACGGAAAAGATGCAATTAAAAAAGTAGTGATGAGTACTCGCGATTTAGCACGGCCTACGGGCAATTTTTGGGCAGACATGCTCGCCCTAGACAAACATCAAGTGCCATGTTTACAAAAACCTTATTCCCCGATACGCTTCGGGCTATCCAGTTAGTAACTGGAGTTACTGAAATTAAACAAGCATACCTCGCTGGAGGAACTGCTTTAGCGCTTCAGATTGGGCACAGGATTTCTATTGACCTTGATTTTTTTACTCAACAGGAATTTAATGAAACTGAATTATCCACAAAACTTAGTTCTTTACCGGAGTTTGTCCAAGATGGTACCGCACAATGGACAGTGTGGGGCAAAATTGGCAAGACAAAATTTAGTATGTTCTACTACAAATATCCATTGCTTGAGGAAACTGTACCATTTGAAGGTCTTCAATTAGCAAGCCTAGCTGATATTGCCGCTATGAAAATTCATGCGATTGAAGATAGGGGAACAAGGCGGGATTTTGTAGATGTTTATTTTCTTTCAAAGAAGTATACTCTTGAAGAAATGCTTGGTTTTTATCAAAAAAAATATGCTGTTCTTGAAGATCATTTGTATTCAATTCTCCGTTCATTAGACTATTTTGAGGATGCCGAACAGGAGAAACAAATGCCACAGATGCTGGCTAGCGTCGCTTGGGAAGAAATAAAAGAATATTTTCGAAAAGAGACGAATAAGCTGACGGAAAAAAAATTACAAATTTGAAAAATAGGAGTTGCAGATGTCAGTCAAGCTATGCAGCTTGTTGGAGTTTTTCCATATCCACTTTCATTATATAGCAAAAATTGCACTTCTTGACAAAGATATTTATTCGGGATATACTTAAACAGTTATAGAAGTATAAAAGTGTATGTTAAGTCAAGATAAAATACTTAAATTTAAATCAACTTTTCAGAATAACCCTTCGATTGAGAATAAATCTCTTATTGCAGGCTGCCTTGGAGATCCGACTTGCCTGAAGATTTTGTACATTATGGTAAGAGAAAAAGAAGTCTGCCCTTCGGATCTGGCAGCAATTTTGGATATTTCTATGCCTGCGGTTTCCCACCAATTGGGAAAATTAAGACAAATGAGAATTGTTTCTACAAAACGAATGGGGAAAATTATTTGTTATGCCCTCGCAGACGGAGAGGCTGCGGGGCTGGTAAAAAAATTGATTAAAAACATCTAATGCTAAAATTCCTTAATCTAAAAAATATTATTACGATAGTTTTTGTTGCATTTCTATATAGTTCTTTTGCAGTTTTTTCCCTAAATTACGAACTTGTTTTTGGTACTCTTTTTGGCAGTTTTACTTTGGGTTACAAAATTTCGGTTTTGTTTTTTCTTTTAATGGGAGCTACAACTGCGTTTTCAAAAATTGATCTTATTCTTCTGATTATTACCTCTTTTTTGGTTGGGATAAATATTGCGCTTTTCGTAAATACGGTTTCCGCAATGAAAACCAATGGAGCAAGAATGAAGCTTACGGTCGGAGGCGGAGGAGTTTTGGGACTTGCTTCAACCGGATGCGCTTCCTGCGGATTTTCTTTCTTGTCAGTGGCAGGACTTGGGAGTATTTTACCAAACCTTCCTTTCGGCAATCATACCATTTATATATTATCTATCGGACTTTTGCTTGCGTCTTCTTTCTATATGGCGAAGAAACTTAATGATAGATTAAGTTGTAAATTGAGCGGTTGACATAGGGAAGCAAGTTTTGGTATCCTGTCCCAAGGAGATAAATATGGCAGATGTAATTTTTACCGATGCAAATTTTGGAGAAGAAGCTCTGAAGAGCGAATTGCCTGTTTTGGTAGATTTTTGGGCGCCGTGGTGCGGTCCGTGCAGAATTGTCGGCCCAATCGTAGAAGAATTGGCAAAAGAATATGAAGGGAAAGTAAAAATCGGGAAGATGAATGTTGATGAGAATTCCCAGACAGCCGGTAAATACGGAATAATGAGCATTCCCAGTCTTTTGATTTTCAAAAACGGACAACCGATTAAAACAATGGTTGGAGCGCAAGGGAAAGAGAATTTTAAAAAGGGGATAGATGAGGTGCTGGATGGTTGATGGCTCAAGGTACGAAATTTTCTTGTCGCCGGTTCGCAAAAGCTTATTCAAATAATTGCGTTATTAGTACCTTCCGAAACCTTGAAAGGCTTTCTTGATTCTTCGCGACTTGCGAAAATTTGTACCATTCGCCATCCTTTATATTTAATATGACTTACGACGTAATGATAATTGGCAGCGGACCCGCGGGGTTGACGGCTGGGATTTATACAACTCGGGCAAGCC
>JBBTZX010000103.1:0-16317 GCA_038061125.1 Patescibacteria group bacterium
ACATAAGACTCTTAAAATAAGTAAGGATTCTAAAACTGCGCCAAAAATAGACATAAGAATAGAGCCGGTTAAGGAACCAAATTTGGATGCTTTCCTAATAGCGAAAAACATCGCAGAACAACTGACCAAAAGAATTCCTCACAGGCGTGTAATGACTAAAACTCTTGAAAGAATTATGGAATCCGGAGCAAAAGGAGCCAGGATTGTTCTTTCAGGAAGAGTGGGCGGAGCGGAAATAGGCAGAGTTGAAAAATTGCAGCGCGGTACCCTTCCTTTGTCAACCATCAGAGCAAATATTTCATTTTCTCATGTTCCTGCCCTTACGAAAAAAGGCTACGTTGGAGTAAAAGTTTGGATTAATAGATCGGAAATAAAATAAGTTTAAATTAAAAAATATGTTATCACCAAAACGAGCAAAATACAGAAAACAACACAGAGGAATGCTTAGGGGAGTTGCTCATAAGGGTACGGAAATTGCCTTTGGAGAATACGGGCTTATGGCGGAAGAAAAAGGTCTCGTATCAAGCAGACAATTGGAAGCAGCACGAAGAGCAATTACTCATTATACTCAAAGAGGAGGAAGAATTTGGATAAGAGTTTTTCCCCATAAACCTATTACGAAAAAACCGCCGGAAACGCGAATGGGCGGAGGAAAAGGAGATGTTTTTGAATTCGTTGCTGCAGCTAAGCCCGGCACCATATTGTTTGAAATGGGCGGAGTTACGAGAGATATAGCAGTTACCGCCTTAAGACTTGCATCGCACAAGATAGGCGTAGCAACTAAATTTATAGAGAAAAAAGCACTACAAGTATAAATATGAAAACAAAAGATAAACAAGCATTACATACGAAAACAATAGCAGAGCTTAAAAAGCTTTTGCAGGATTTGAAGAGCGCTTTGTTCTCTTTATCTCTTGACAAAACACAAAATAAGCTTAAGAATACAAGGTCAATCTATTTGAAGAGAAAAGAAGTTGCGCAGATAGCAACTGTTTTAAGAGAAAAGGAGCTTGAAAAATGAAAAAAATATTAGAAGGAATTGTTGTTTCGTTAAAAATGTCAAAGACAGCAGTAGTTAAAATAACAACCGTAAAAGAACATCCGATGTATAAAAAGCTTGTTAAAAAACATAAGAAAATAAAAGCAGATACGTCAGATTTAAAATTGTCTTTGGGAGATAAGGTAAAAATGGAAGAAACAAGACCTATTTCTAAAGATAAACATTTTAAGATTTTGGAGGTTTTGAAAGTATGATTCAACAGAGAACAATTATGCGTCCGGCAGATAACTCAGGAGCGAAAGAGCTGATGGTTATTCACATTTTTGGCGGATCATCAAGGAAATTTGGATACATAGGGGATATAATAAATTGCGTTGTTAAAGAGGCTAATCCCATAGGGCAGGTAAAAGACGGACAAGTTGTGAAAGCAATTGTAGTTAGGACAAGAAAAGAATATCGAAGACCTGACGGTTCATATATTAGGTTTTCCGATAACGCAGCGGTTATAATAGATAATCCGCAGGATAAAAATCCTATAGGCACAAGAGTTTTTGGTCCAATCGCTAGGGAAGTGAAAGAAAAAGGATTTACGAAAATCGCCAGTATGGCTGTAGAGGTATTATAAAATTATGAAACTTAGAAAAAACGATCAGGTAAAAGTCGTAGTAGGAAAAGATGCTGGCAAAACAGGAAAAGTAGAGAAAGTTTTTTATAAGAAAGGTTTGGTTTTGGTAACAGGTGTTAATCAGTATAAAAAACATATGAAGGCTAAATCTCAAAATCAGCCATCAGAAATAGTTACCTTAACTAAGCCTTTGGCGGTTGGAAATGTAATGCTTATTTGCCCAAATTGTCACAAGCTTACACGAATAGGTTTTAAGACCGATGGCAAAGTGAAAATTAGAATTTGTAAAAAATGTCAGGAGAAAATATAAACTATGAATAGCTTACAGGCTCATTTTATGAAAACGGGTTTGAAGGAATTACAAAAAGAATTGGGAATTAAAAATCCAATGGCAGTACCTGCTTTAGCAAAAATAGCAATTAACGTAGGAGTTAAGGATGCGATTTTAGATAAAAAGAATGTTGAGAAAGCGAGCTCTATTTTCGCTCAAATTACCGGTCAAAAACCAAAAGTGACCAAATCTAAGAAAGCCATTTCCGGATTTAAGCTAAGAGAAGGAGTGGAAATAGGTCTTATGACAACTTTAAGAGGTAAAAAGATGTATGATTTTTTTGAAAAATTAGTAGCTATTGTTTTGCCAAGATTAAGAGATTTTCATGGAGTGAGTACAAAAAGTTTTGACAATAGAGGTAATTATAGTTTGGGTTTTGAAGAATCTGCCGTATTTCCGGAAGTTGACACGGGAAAAGTAGAGAAAGTCCAGGGTTTTGAAATGACTATAGTTACAACAGCCAAAAACAAGAAAGAAGGATTTTTGCTATTGCAAAAATTAGGTATGCCTTTTCAAAAAGATAAAAAAGATATAAAATCGTAGTTTAAGAATTTATGGCTAAAGTATCTAGTATTTTAAAATTTAAAAAAAAGCAGAAATTTGAAGGCAGACAAAGAAATCGATGTAATCTTTGTGGAAGAGCGAGAAGCTATATGAGGCGTTTCGGATTATGCAGGTTATGTTTTAGGGAATTAGCGATGAAAGGAGAATTGCCAGGGGTTCTTAAGTCTACTTGGTAGTTTTATTTTATGAATCATAAAGTTTCAGATTTTGTCATAAGAATAAAAAATGCAGTCCTAGCCAGAAGGAAGAAATTTTCCGTTCCTTCGTCTAATCTTATTAAAATAATAGCTGAAACTTTGGTTAAGGCAGGTTTTTTAGACAGCGTAAAAGAAAATAATGTTGATGATAAAAAAGTTTTGGAAATTACATTAAAGTATTATAAGAGAATTCCTTCTTTAACCGATGTAAAGATTATTTCTAAACCATCGTTAAGAATTTATGTGACAGCCAGGGATCTTCCTGAAGTTTACAGAAGAGGTAAATACACAATTATACTTTCAACCAGCAATGGAGTGATGACGGGAAAAGAAGCATATAAAAAAAAGATTGGAGGAGAATTACTTTTTAAGATTTGGTAACCCTTCGACGTTGCTCAGGGCAAAGAAATATATGTCAAAACTTGCTAAAATTCCGGTTATTCTAACAGAAGGGGTATCGTTTACCTTGGATAACGGTATTGCTAAAATAAGCGGTCCTAAAGGAAATCTTTCCTTTGTTATTCCGGAAGGTATAGATGTTAAGTCTTCCGAGGGCAAGCTTTTATTTACTCTAAAGAATAAAGATGCTGAAAATAAAAAGCCGTTGTTGGGGCTTACAAGAGCTACTCTTGCGAATATGGTACTTGGAGTTTCCAAAGGTTTTGAGAAGAAACTTGAGCTTTCAGGAGTAGGTTATAGAGCTGCCGTTTCCGGCAACGAACTTAGTCTTTCGATAGGATTTTCGCATCCCGTAAGAATAACGGCTCCGCAAGGAATTGCTTTTTCGGTTGCGGAAAATACCATTGTTGTTTTCGGAATAGATAAGTATTTGGTAGGTAATACAGCGGCAAGAATTAGAGCGGTGCGTCCTCCGGAACCATATAAAGGAAAAGGAATTAAATATCTCGGAGAAAAGATAAGAAGAAAAGCAGGAAAAGTAGCTAAAGCATTAGGAGCAACAAAATAAAGTATGATAAATACAATACGAAAATACAAAAAGAAGCTTAGAACCAGGTCAAAGATAAAAGGAAGTCAAAGACCAAGGTTGTCTATTTTTAGATCTAACCGTTTTGTGTACGCTCAAATTATTGATGCTGAAGGGAAAAGCACAATTGTTAGCGCAACAGAAAAAGAATTGGGAAAAGTAGAGATAAAGGGAAAAATGGGAAAAGCAAAAGCGTTGGGGCTGCTTTTGGCTAAGAAGGCGAAAGCGAAAAAAATTAAAGAAGTAGTTTTTGATCGGGGAAACTATGCATATCATGGAAGAGTAAGCGCTATAGCAGCAGGTGCTAGAGAAGGAGGATTAAAATTCTAATGATCAACACGGGATTTTTACAAAAAAAACCACAAAGTGAATTTGAAGAAAAAATAATCCAAGTGAATAGAGTTTCTAAGAAAACAAAGGGAGGAAACAAAATTGGATTTTCGGTATTAATGGTAATTGGTAATAAAAAAGGAAAAGTTGGAGTGGGTTTAGGTAAAGCGCTAGATGTATCTTCGGCAATTAGAAAAGGCGTTGCCCTTGCTAAAAAGCATACAATAGATGTTCCTATCGTGAACGGAACTATTCCATTTGAGCTTTTGGTAAAATTAGGTGCGGCTAAAATTTTATTGAAACCTGCTCCTAAGGGTAGCGGAGTAATTGCCGGGGGTGCGGTAAGAAGTGTTGTTTCTGCTGCAGGAATTGAGAATATTTCATCTAAAGTTTTAGGGACAAAAAATAAAGCCAGTAACGTATACACTGCAATGGAAGCTTTGAAGAGATTGGGGCAAAGATATAGAAACATTAGGGAGGCATCCGAAAACAAATGAATTTAAATAATCTTATAACAATCATAAGGAGAAAGAAAAGACGTCTTGGTCAGGGCTATGGTTCAGGACGAGGCAAGACAGCAGGTAGAGGAACAAAAGGACAGAAAGCACGCGGGATGGTCTCAATTTCATTTGAAGGAGGAGGAGTATCTCTTATCAAAAGACTCCCCTTTATGCGCGGTAAGGGAAGATTCAAACCGGTTAGAGAAAAGCCAATTATTCTAAATCTTGATGCGCTCAATAGTCTGAAAAAGAACAGTAAGGTAGATATAAAAACTTTGATAGAGAATAATATGGTAGATAAAGATCGTGCAAAGGCAAATGGTGTAAAAATTTTAGGGCGCGGAAAAATAAATATTCCTTTAGACGTAAATTTACCTGTTTCCAAATCTGCCGCTTTGAAAATTGAAAAAGCAGGCGGAAAAATAATAAAATGAATAACATTTTGGGGATTTTCAAGAACAGCATTAATGCCCCAGAAGTAAGAAAAAAACTTATTTTTACAGCTTTAATCTTCGTAGTATTTAGAATGTTTGCCCATATACCTGTGTCCGGAGTAAATCTGGTTGCCCTTAAAACCCTTTTTTCCCAAAATCAATTTTTAGGACTTTTGGATGTTTTTTCAGGGGGAACGCTTGCTAATTTTTCCATCATGGCATTGGGCTTAAATCCTTATATCAATGCTTCAATAATTTTGCAGCTTTTAACCATGGTATTTCCCAAACTGGAAGAGTTATCCAAAGAAGGGGAAGCGGGCAGGCAAAAAATAAATCAATACACAAGAATGTTGACTGTTCCCCTTGCGCTCGTACAAGGTGTTGGTATGTACGCGCTCTTAAAAAGTCAAGATATTATTTCTTTGCTTCCGCCGATAAATTTAATTTCTTTTCTTTTGACAATGACAGCCGGAACAATGCTTATGGTTTGGTTTGGAGAACTTATTTCGGAAAAAGGTGTTGGCAATGGGATTTCACTTCTTATTTTTGCCGGAATAGTTGGAAGAATTCCGGTTATTTTTGCTCAAACAGCCTTTACAACGACAGCTACTAACATGCTAAGCATTATTGTTTTTCTTGCAATGGGGCTTTTGGTAATCGCCTCCATAGTTATTATAAATGAAGGGACAAGGCAAATAACCGTATATTATGCAAAGAGAGTTAGGGGGAATAAAATGTATGGCGGTCAGTCAACCCACCTTCCCCTTAGGGTTAATCAGGCGGGAGTAATTCCTATAATTTTCGCAGTGTCTTTGGTTCTTTTGCCTTCCTTAATTGCCAATTACTTAACCGCATCCAGCAATCCTTCCTTAAGAAGTGTTGCGACAGCTATTTCTTCGTGGTTTAATCCAGAGGGGATATTCTACAACGCTTTGTATTTTTTCTTGGTAGTAGGATTTACGTATTTTTATACGGCAGTGATTTTTAATCCAAAGAAAATTTCCGAAGAAATCCAAAAATACGGAGGTTTTATTCCGGGCATTAGACCTGGCAGCCCTACGGCTTCGTATCTAAATTACATCCTAACAAGAATAACGTTGGCCGGAGCAATTTTTCTAGGTATTATAGCCATATTTCCTTCAATTGCCAAACTTTTTTCAAACGTTCAGACTCTTATTTTGGGAGGTACAGGAATATTGATTGTCGTATCGGTTGTTCTTGAAACAATAAAAGCCATAGAAGCGCAGCTTGTTATGAGAAATTACGAAGGATACAATAAATAGTGAGCGGAGTCGAATCTATGAAGATAATTTTAATTGGAATTCAGGGAGCAGGAAAATCAACCCAGGGCAATCTTTTACGCGACAAGTTAAATATTCCATATCTTTCAAGCGGACACATTTTGCGAAACATTGCAAAAGAAAAAACAAAAGAAGGCCGTTATATAAAGGAAACAATTAATGCGGGAGTTTTAGTTCCCGATGACAAGATGACGTCAATAATAGAAGCCTATCTTAGTAGAAAAGAATACGAAGAAGGGTATGTTCTTGATGGTTACCCAAGAACCGTGGAGCAAGCAAAGACTTTTAGAGAGAAAATAGATAAAGTTATTTATCTTAAAGTGTCCGACAAAGAAGCTCTTTGGAGGCTTTCCTATAGAAATGGGGAAGTTCGTGAAGATGAAACATTACTAGTTATCAGGAAACGTATAGATCTCTTTCATGAATTTACAGAGCCCGTGCTAGAGTTTTATCGCAGAAGAGGTATCTTGATAGAAATTGATGGCGAGAAATCAGTAGAAGACGTACGTAAAGAAATACTCCAAAGCTTAACACCTTAACTTTCCTATTTAATTCTTCATTTCAATTAAATCCTAGTTACGAAGAATAATAAAATACTTAATTTAAATTTATCTTTTATTTCTGATATGAAATATTCTGAACACTTGACGTGTACCATATAGTAGCGTAGAGTATACATACTGGTTACACATATTTTTTAAAAATACATATGGGAGCAGAAGCACCAAAATTTTTAGATCAGTCATTTAATAGTCAACGCGAACGATATTCATTAATACTTGAGCAAAGCCACAGAATACGAAATAAGGAAAAATTAACGGATAGAGAGCATTTAGCTCGTCCTTATCCAGGAGGAGATTTTGATCTTTTGGCAATTAATGTTCCTTCGACATATCAACAGGGGGTGATTCCCGATGGAGAAGAACCGCCATGGGGCATGCTTCGTATAGTAGTCACAGCAAGGGAAAGATTCGGGTTGAAAGCGGGGATACTAGATGCCCATAGGCTTAAATTGCAACCAGAAGAGATTAAAAATCAAATATTAAAAACTAAAGCAAAATTAGTAGGGATTAATCCTACTTCAGTAAACGTACCCGAAGGAGTATTAATAGCAGAAATTTGCGATGAGATTGGAATTCCTTATATTTTAGGTGGTATTCATGCTACTTTAAATCCGAGCATTGCCCGTGATGATTTTCCCAAAGCTTTTGCAATTGTAAGAGGAAACGGCGAAAGCGTAATTGGAGAGGTTATTAGCGTAGCGCTTAATAATAGTCCAAGATCGATTGCATCCGGAATTTACTACCATGATCAAAATGTTAAAGGTAGGCTTGATTATGCGAAAAAACTCAATCCCGATGAAGTTCCAATGGTCAAGCAAAATGAATATATTGAGGAACCAGTTTATTCGCATACTGTTCAAATCCGAGGGAAAGAGAAAGAAATACATGAGGCAACATTGTATGTCACTGATGGATGTCCATTTGGATGCACTTTTTGTGCATCTCCAGTAATGGTTAATAGGGGTAAAGATAAACCCTATCTTAGACCAAGGATGAAGAAGATTGTAGATGAAGTAGAGCATGCTGTTAATGATGTTGGCGCTGATGCAATCCATTTTCTTGACGATATGGCATTTATTAAAGGAGAAAATATTAGAGATTTTTATAGAGGAGTTGCAGAAAGAAATTTAATGGGAAAGTTTATATGGAGAGGTCTTACAAGGGCTTCCGTTATTTTAAGAGAGGATTTTGATGATGAGGTTATGGAAATGATGAGGGAAAGTGGTGCATGGAAAATAGCGCTAGGTATAGAAAGTGGCAATAATGAAGTTTTAAAAAATATTAAGAAAGGAATTACAAGGGAGCAATCCCTTCTCGCGGTAAAAAAATTAGGATTGAATAGGATTCAGGTAAAAGGCTTTTTTATTATGGGCTTTCCTGGTGAAACAGAAGAGCAAATTCAGGAAACAGCAAGCTTTATTGCGCAATTAAAAGACGTTGGTCTTACTGAAATTGGAGTTTTTCAATTCAAACCATATCCTGGAACATCAGAATATAGTCAACTTATAAATTCAAGGCCAGAAATTCTAGGGAGACTTAATTATTTAATGCGAAAAGAAACTGGCTTAACAGGTAAAGCGCAATATAGGGCCGAACAAAAAGAAGCATGGCTTCCCGACGATTTGCAGATTGCGGAAATCCCAAGTGGAAAAGTTAGAGAGTATGTCTTAACTTCTTTAAAGGACTTTTATGGAGAATCAATAAATATACAAAAAGGCCCAAGTTGTATATAATTTCGTGTATGTTCTTAGAAGTATAGTTATGATAATAAAAACAGAGATAATACTTGCATCTGGATCTAGGAACCGAAGAATGGTTTTGGAATCATTAGGGATTCCGTTCAGGGTAGTTCCCAGCAATATTGGCGAAGAGAAAATTCACGAATCTGATCCAATAAAAAAAGTACAGAAAATTGCTCGTTTGAAAGCTCAAGCCGTAGCGACTCAGCACAAAGGTCTCATTATAGCTGCAGACACATTTGGATTATTTGATGATCGAGAGTTTCAAAAACCAGCTAGCATAGCAATTGCTAGGGAAATGTTGCAAGCTATGTCAGGTAAAACAGGTCAGTTTTTAACAGGAATTTGCATTATAAATACAGAGAGATTAAGAGAAACTACGACTTTTCGAGCAGTTACTGTGCGATGTAAAAAGCTAACTTATGAAGAAATCGAAAACTATATTAGAAAAAGACCGGTTACTGATTGGGCTGCTGCTTATAATCCGCTTGATAAGCTTTCATCTTCTATTTTCAAGCCTTTAGGGGACCATGCTTATCGGATAGAATATCATGGTTTACCTCTCGATGTGCTTGCTGAAGAACTTAAGAGTGTGGGAATTAAAATAGATTTATCTAAATTTAAAAAAGCCTAGGCAAGACATCTTTGTTTGTCGTTATCGGGATTTGAAAAAACCTGGATGATTCTTCATATCTTTCTCTATAAGTTCACGAATAATGCTTGATTTACGCATCCCCTTTTTGAGAGAGAGCCAATTTAGGAAATTCTCGATTTCCCTCGTAACAAAGAAATTAAAACGTATCTTTGGTTTTATAAAATTTATAAGATACGTGTTAAGTATTATCTGTAAAGTTTTTACATCGTAACTTCGAAAAGTTTGTAAATATATCTCGGTATCGAAAATAGATGGAGATATGTAGGCATTTTTTTTAACATCCGAGAGACATAAGACTGGTATATTTTTTTGAATTGCAAATTCGATTTGTCTACCCACGGTTATTGAGGGGTAAGTAATCTCCGCAATAAGTAGAGCAGATTTATTTATAAGCTTGAGGGATTTAGTATAAATGTTGTTTTCTACGCGAGAGTGGACTTTTATCTTTTCTTGTTTTGATTGTATGCGTTTTTCAATATAAGAATTTAAGTTTTTGCAATTATTATTCTTGAGGATTTTAAGAATGTTGATATATGCTGAAGAAAGAAGCTTCAGGCTTTGTGTAGATGCCGTAAAATATACATTCATGTTAAAAGCTTATCTTTCCTGACCGTGTCTTTTTCCTTCTGCCCCTTCCACCATAACAGTTCTCTCTTTTTCTATCTGAACATATAAATGTTCCGCTAACGAGCTAGCTCTGTTTTTAAATTCCGCTAATGTTACTCCTCGGGACTGTCCGTTTTCTACTACATGTAGATTGGGTAGTGTAGATTGAAAAGTAACGTCATCAGTTAATCTGAATCCCAAATCTCGAGATAGGGCGATAGCTGCAAAGCCTGGCTCATGGGTAGTTGTTGTGCCTTCAATTTTTTCATTAACAAAATTTTTTATCCTATTCTTACGTCCATTTACAGTTATGTCATCTTCGCGTATAGCTGTTTTAATTTTAAACTTACCATAGATAGAAGCAAGAGTGGTGGATTCCCCTTCTATTCCTGCCATTTGAGCCATTTGAGATTTAACCTCATTAAGCTTAATATTCATGTCAATGTTGCTTGAAGCTTTTTCAACGTCATCGCTTGCCACATCTCTGTTGTAAATAATAGATTCACGATTTACAATTGTTTGATTCTGGACAATTGCCTCTATTACTTCTGTTTGTCTTTGAATTTCGGTAATGATATCGTCTGAAGTAATTTTACTTATACGCATTTCCTCAAGTTGGCTTTTGATCGACGCAATTTCTCTTATTGCTCGTGTCTTCATTTGATTTTCTGCATCTTGCGGTCGGATATCTACGACAATATGCGTAGATCCTTTTAGTAAATCTTCGATTTTCTTAACTTGCGACGCTTCATCAAGATCGTATCTATATTCTGGGAAAGCTTTACGTATAGATGGATTACCCTGAGATAATGTATTAATAACGTTATTTACCCCTCTCGCTATTTGTTCAACCTGAGAAGGAATTTTCTTGCCTTCGGAATTAACAAAGTCTGATCTACGTATAACTCCATCAAGAATTAAGATTGTTTTCCCATGACTCTCCACCCATTTACATATAAAATCCTTAAAAATATTTTCTAATCCTGGCATGATTGGTTCGAGCGTATCGAAATAGTAGCCTTTTAATAGCCGTTCCCTAATAAAAGGAATGGAAAAACTAGCGCGTAATAGATCTCCAGAAGATCCATAAATTACTTCATATCCATTTGGCTTAAATTTCTCAACAAGCTGTCGTTGGGCTTCTCCCTTTCCAGAGCCAGAAAGTCCATGAAGGAAAATAATAGAATTTCTTAAATCAGTAATCATAACGACCTATAATATAGCATAAGATAAAAATAAACGCAAGTTTTTACTTATTGCTTATTTCTTATTTCAAAACGTTCCGAGTCTATTAGCACTAGTTTGAGAGATTTAGTGTCTTCGTCTGCCCTATATAGCACTTGGTGAATATCATAGTCTTGCATAATTAATCCTTCTTGTAATGCTGCTTGAACAATTTTATCTAAAACATCTTTAATTCCACAAAATATTTTCCAATCTCGTGGATTATAGCCTACTACTCCTTCCATTGGGGGATCAGTATATTGCAGAATTTCTCCAAGATCAAATCCATTCTCAAAGAAAAAAATTGAGTATTTAGACTTATTTTGTTTATCAACAAGTATTCCTAATGGTTGCTCTACATGAACTGATAAAGAATTAAAACCATCAGGAGGAGATAATTTGCCCGATTTGATCTGCTTTTGTACCACAGCGTTTAATAAGAGGTTGGATTTTATTTCATTCACTACACTCTTTGGTTGAAGAGATACGGGATCGGAAGAAGAGTTTGTAAATCGAGATTTTTTAAAAACGACATCGGGCAAAAAATGTTCTACGTTATTTGACCGTCCAATAAATAGCTCTCTAGACGTAAATGTATTCAATGCTTTAAGCCAACCCATTCCTTTGGAATCAAGATGTGAGATTATTTCATCAAAAAGTTCTGGGGAGCATTTAGCCGTTGTTACAAGAACAATTGATGGCGATTGATAGCATCTTTCAAAGACTCTTGGTGATTGAGTATCTGGTAATGTTTTTATATTTGCTTTTTCGATTATAGACATTTTATTAGTCCACTTTTATCATACTTTCATTGAGTTTACAATAGTTGTATAATATAGTATGTTCAAAAATAGAGCATTGGTGGAGGTAGACGGAGAAAAAGAAGTTGGAGAAGTGCACAACGAGATTCTAAAAAAAATAAAAAGCAAATAATTTGCATTCGCTCAACAAATAATTTTAAAATTCCCAAAAATAACATAAACATTTTATGAAAAAGAATTTTGTAATAGCTATTGACGGACCGGTTGGATCGGGAAAAGGAACGTTGGCGGTTGCCTTAGCAAGAAAATTAAATGCTCTTTATGTTTATACAGGTGCGATGTACAGAGAGCTTGCGCTTGCATGTTTAAGACAAAAAACAAACATTAAGGACGAAGAGGAAGTTCTTGAGGTGCTTAATAAAAGTTCTATCTATTTTAAGCCCGCGACTGAAGGAATAAAAGCTTTTTTAAACGGAGAAGATGTTTCGGATGAAATTTTTAAACCATATGTCAGCAAAACAGTGTCGATAGTAGCCGCATTCCCAAAAGTTAGGAAAGAAATGGTTTTAAGACAAAGAAAAATAGCACAAGAAGCAATGCAAAGGGGAGAAAGCGTTGTTATGGAGGGAAGAGATATCGCAACGGATGTTCTCCCGGATGCCGACATGAAAATATATTTGACAGCAGATATTAACATAAGAGCTAAAAGAAGATTAAAACAGTTCGAAGATAGAGGAATTAAGACTAACTTTGAAGATGTGTTAAGAGATCTTAAGGAGAGAGATAATAAGGATATACAAAGGAGTGCCTCTCCCCTAAGAATGGTAGAAGATGCAACAGCGGTAGATACAACAGATGACACAATAGAGCAAACAGTACGAAAAATAGAAGTATTGATGGCAGAACAAAAAGAAAAAGGTTTAATATGATTAATATTAAAACGAAAGAAGAGATTGAGGAAATGAGGGAGGGAGGAAAGATTTTAGCTGAGGTTTTGTTTAAGGTTTTAGAGCAGGCGAAAGTTGGGGTTTCGGAACTTGAATTGGATAAGTTAGCAGAAGAGTTAATTCTAAAAGCAGGAGCAGAGCCTGGGTTTAAAAAAGTTGCAAATTATCATCATACGATATGCGTATCTACGAACAATGTTGTAGTGCATGGGGTACCGACTAATTATAAACTTAAGGAAGGGGATGTTATTGGGATAGATTGCGGAGTGTATTTTAAGGGATTTCATACTGACATGGCGCAGACGATAAGAATTAAAAATAATGGCGTTGATAGATTTTTAGAAACTGGGAAAAAAGCGTTGGAAAAAGGAATAGAGCAGGCAAAAGCTGGAAATAGAGTGGGGAATATCTCTAGAGCAATACAGGATACGGTTGAGGGAAAGGGTTACTCAATAGTCAGAAGCTTGGTCGGTCATGGGGTTGGCAGAAAGCTTCATGAGGATCCTGAAGTTCCCGGATTTTTAAATGTTCCCATTCAGAAAACACCGTTTCTTAAAGAGGGAATGACCATAGCGATTGAAGTCATTTATAATATGGGCAAAAGAGATGTGGTATACGCCAATAATGATGGCTGGACGATTAAAACTAGGGATGGAAGTATTTCCGGTCTTTTTGAAAGAACAGTTGCCATAACCAAAGAGAGTCCTAGAATACTAACCGTATAACATTGCTCTTTCTAGGCCAATTTGATATAATTTGAGATTACAAGCCAAAAGTTTGGTTTGATAGTTTTTTTATGGCTCATCAGGGGTCTTTTGAAGTAGAAGGAGTAGTAAAGGAATCATTGCCCAATACTCTTTTTAGAGTGGAACTATCTAATAAGAGTATTATTCTTTGTCATTTATCGGGAAAAATGAGGATACATTTTATAAAGATTTTGCCCGGAGATAAAGTTCGGATAGAAATGACACCATACGATAAGGCAAAAGGAAGAATAGTCTATAGATATAAATAATATGAAAGTTCAAGCTAGTATAAAAGCAAGATGTGCTAAATGTAAAATTCTTAAAAGAAAAGGTGTTTTAAGAGTGGTTTGCGAAAACCCTAAACATAAACAAAGACAAGGATAGATCTATGAGAATTGCCGGATTTAATATACCTGACGAAAAAAGAGTAGACATAGCGCTTACTTATCTTTATGGTATAGGAAGAAATAACGTAGTTAGCGTTCTTGCCAATGCTAAGGTCGATCCGACAACAAGAGTTAAAGATCTTTCTGAAGATGAACAAAAGAAAATTCAGCAAGCATTAGATAAATATAAAATAGAAGGAGATTTAAGAGCAGAAATTACATCTAACATTAAAATTTTAAAAGAAATGGGTTCTTATAGAGGACAAAGGCATGCTAAGAATTTGCCTGTAAGAGGACAAAGAACCAGATCTAATGCGCGAACAAAAAGAGGTAAGAGATTAACGATTGGTGCTATCAAAAAAGAAACGGCTGTGAAGATGGGTATTGTCGAGAAGGAAACTGATTCCAAAGAGCCAGCTAAAAAATAATTTTTATGGAAGAAATTAAGAAAATTAAAAAAGAAGAAAAAAAGAAGAAAAATGTCTCTGTATCAAGCAGAGGCAGAATATATATAACTTCTACATTTAACAATACGTTGGTTACAATTACCAACGATAAAGGAGATACTATTGCGTGGAGTTCAGCCGGTGCTGCAGGATTTAAAGGTACCAGAAAATCAACGCCATATGCCGCAAGTTCAGCTGCAGAAGCAGTTTCGAAGAAAGCAGCAGAAAAGGGTTTAAAAACGGTTGACGTCTACGTAAAAGGTCCAGGTTCAGGTAGAGATTCTGCTCTTAGAGCTATTAAAGCAGGCGGACTATCGATATCGTCAATTTCCGATATAACGCCCATTCCGCACAACGGACCTAGGGCGAAAAAGAAAAGGAGAATATAATGGCTAGATATACAGGACCAAAACATAAATTAGCAAGAAGAGAAGGGGTAAATATTTTAGATAAACAATCTCCGAGTCTTTTGAGACGTTTAAATACGCCGCCCGGAATGCATGTGGTAAAAGGCAAAAAGAGAATGTCCGAATACGGAGAACAGCTTAGGGAAAAACAAAAAGCAAAAGCAGTATATGGACTTTTAGAAAAACAATTCAAAAGTCTGGTTAGAACAGTAGAAAAGAAAAAAGGAGAAACAGGAGAGATGCTTATTCAGCTTTTGGAAACAAGATTGGATAATATCGTATATAGATTAGGTTTTACCAAAACAAGAGCTATGGCGCGTCAATTTGTTTCCCACAAACATATACTCGTTAACGGTAAAAAGATTAATATTCCTTCCCTCCCAGTAAAAGTAAACGATGTTATCTCGCTTGTCCCAGCCATACAGAATAATCCGCAAGTTGTGGAGCTTGCTAAAGAAAAGAATGAAAATCTATTACCTTTTTTAAAAAGAGAAGCCTTAGTTGGCAAACTTATAAGAATGCCAAAAAGAGAAGATTTAGTGTTTCCGTTCGATTTACAACAAATTATTGAATATTATTCAAGATAGTGGTACAATACACTTTATGCTGAATCCTAAGTTTACAGTAAAAGAAGAAAAGGCTAGCGCAGAGTATACGGAGTTTATTATTGAGCCTTTAGATCCTGGTTATGGACAAACATTGGGAAATGCGCTTAGGCGTGTACTTCTCACCTCAATTCCCGGAGCAGCGGTTACATCCGTTAGGATTTCCGGAGTAAAGCATAGGTTTTCTACAGTTGCGGGACTTAAAGAGAATATAGTTGATTTTTTGCTTAACATTAAAGGTCTTAATATTCGCTTACTTAATTCGAAAACATCCAGCACGATTAAGCTTTCAATTAAAGGGCAAAAAAAGATTTTGGCCGGAGATTTAGAACTTTCCGAGGATGTTGAGGTTGTAGATAAAAATCATTACATAGGATCTCTAAGCGATAAGAAGGCAAAGCTAGAGATAGAGTTAACGGTCGAGAAAGGTATGGGCTATTCATTAGCTACGGAAAGAAAAGTTTCTACGGTTGGCGTAATTCCAACAGATGCTGTTTTTAGTCCTGTTAAAAGAGTTAGCTATGAAATTCAAGCAACCAGGGTTGGTAGGCAAACAGATTTAGATAAGTTAATTCTTAAGGTTTGGACTAATGGGGTAATTACTCCTCGTGAAGCATTGGATGAAGCTGCGAAGATTGCATCATCTTATTTCCTGCAAATTTATGAACCAAAAACTTTCGTAAGTTCAGAAAGCTCTTCCTCCAGTACGGTTTCCGATAGCCTTTTAAAGCTTACGGTAGATGAACTTGATTTGCCAACTAGAATTTACAATAGTCTTAGAAACGGAGAAATAGAAACAATAGGACAGTTGTTAGGAAAATCAAAAAAAGACTTAATGTCTATGAGAAATATGGGAATAAAATCGATAGCAGCAATAGAAGAAAAACTTAAAGAAAAAGGCGTATCGCTCACAGTCTAGACGATAGATAATAGAAGATAGAAATTTGAAGATTGAAGATAGAGGG
>JBBTZX010000104.1:0-2194 GCA_038061125.1 Patescibacteria group bacterium
AAGATGGAAGACAGAAGATAGAGTTTTGAAGATGGAAAATAGAAGTTAGAATCTAGCCTCTAGCTTCTGCCCTCAAACATCTATTTTCTACACTCTATCATCTATCGTCAGAAACTATGAATATTGGACAACTTAAACAAACAGAAATAACAGTTGAAATGAAAAGGGCGTATTTGGATTACGCCATGTCTGTTATCGTCTCCCGAGCGCTTCCCGATGTTCGAGACGGACTAAAACCCGTACATAGACGCATCCTCTTTGCCATGCATGAAATGGGTTTAACGCATAGCGCAAGATATGCCAAAAGCGCCAAAATCGTCGGAGAAGTAATGGGTAAATATCATCCTCACGGAGATCTCCCGATTTACGATGCTTTAGTCAGGCTTGCCCAAGGTTTTTCTATGCGTTATCCCTTAATTGACGGCCAGGGAAATTTCGGCTCAATGGATGGCGACCCTCCGGCTGCAATGAGGTATACGGAAGCAAGACTTGCCCTGATAACCTCCGAAATGCTTTTTGATATTGATAAAGAAACGGTAAGTCTTATAGAAAATTTCGACTCAACTCTGAAAGAACCGGTATTCCTTCCTGCGAAACTTCCAAATCTTCTTTTGATGGGAAGTGAGGGAATTGCTGTTGGTATGGCAACCAAAATTCCTCCCCACAATCTGTCTGAAGTTATTGACGCAATTGTATTTACTATTGGTAAAACCAAAGTGACGGAAGGAAAATTAAGCTCCAGCACTACAGTAGATGAACTTTTGGAATTTATCAAAGGTCCTGATTTCCCAACCTATGGAGCGATATACGATATAGCTGAAATAAAAAATGTCTACACTCAAGGACGGGGAAGAATAATAATTCGGGGAAAAGCAGATATCGAAGATATCGGAAACGGCAAATCGGCAATTATTATAACCGAGCTTCCGTATCAGGTAAATAAAGCTCTTCTGGTCGCCCGTATTGCCGAACTGGCGAAAGATAAAAAAATAGAAGGGATTTCAGATTTGAGGGATGAGTCGGACAGACACGGAATAAGAGTGGTAGTTGAATTAAAAAGAGATACGACGCCAAGAAAAGTATTAAATAATTTATTCAAACACACTGCGCTGCAAACCATTTTCCCTGCAAATTTAGTCGGTCTTATTGACGGAACACCTCAAATCCTAAATCTTAAAATTATTCTTGAAGAATATTTAAAACACAGATACTCAATCATCACCAAACGCTCCGAGTTCGAATTAAGAGCTGCTAAAGCCAGACTTCATATCTTGGAAGGCCTTAGGATTGCAGTTGATAATATCGACGCCGTAATCAAAACCATAAAATCTTCCAAAACCCAAGAAGACGCCAAAATTAATTTGATTAGCAAATTCAAACTTTCCGAAATCCAGGCAGTTGCGATTTTGGATATGCAGCTTCGCCGTCTTGCGGCTTTGGAGCGACAGAAAATTGAAGATGAATACGCAATGGTTAAGGAAACCATCGCTTACCTTGAAGATCTTTTGGCTCACCCGATAAAGATATTAACCGTTATCAAAGATGAAGTTTTAAATATTAAGGAAAAATATCATGATGAACGAAGAACTAAAGTATTCAAAAGTAAAGTCGGTGAGTTTTCCGACGAGGATCTTATTCCCAATGAGCCAACCGTCATAACTCTCACCAACACCGGATACGTCAAGCGTCAAAGCCTTACGAGTTTCAAAATCCAGCATCGGGGAGGAAAAGGTATAAAAGGAATGACCACTAAAGAAGGCGATGAGATATATCTTATTCAATCTGCTCAAACCCATGACAATTTACTTTTCTTTACCAACAAAGGAAAATGCTACAAGCTAAGAGTTTTTGAAATTCAGGAAGGAAGCAGAATTAGCAAGGGGACTGCAATAGTTAACCTTTTGAATATTGAGCAGGGTGAAATAGTAGAATCGCTTATTAATTACGGAAAAGGTCAGGAAGAAAAATATGTATTTCTAACCACCAGAAAAGGCACTGTCAAAAAAACCAAATTATCCGAATTTGACAATATACGTAAAAGCGGAATTATCGCTATAAATTTAGAGAAAGGCGATGAACTTGCCTGGAGCAAGCTTACCAGCGGCAGTGACGATGTGCTTTTGGCAACCTTAAATGGAAAAGCTATCAGATTCTCGGAAAAATCCGTCAGGTCAATGGGAAGAAACACAATGGG
>JBBTZX010000105.1:0-13436 GCA_038061125.1 Patescibacteria group bacterium
GGAAATTGTTTAGCATTATCGGTTTAATTATCATTCTTTTTGCCGGTTTTTTATATATCCTTAAAGATCTTCCCTCCCCGACGAAATTAACTAGCAACAGCCTTCCCCAATCAACCCAAATACTTGATAGAAACGGCGTACTTCTCTATACGATATATACGCAGAAAAACCAAACCTTTATTCCTTTGTCTTCTATTCCTAAAACTGTTCAGCAGGCAACGATTGCCATTGAAGATAAAGATTTTTATAACCACGGTCCGCTAGATTTAAGAGGCATTGCACGCTCGCTTGTCTCAATTATTTTCCACCGCGAACTGCAAGGGGGCTCAACGATTACCCAGCAATTAGTTAAAAACAGTCTGCTGACTCCGGAAAGAACTATTACCAGAAAAGTTAAGGAAGCAATACTTTCTTTTGCAACAGAACTTTTATATCCAAAAAGTAGGATTTTGGAAATGTATCTTAATCAAATCCCCTACGGCGGAACTTCCTACGGTATCGAAGCGGCTGCTCAAACCTATTTTGGCAAACATGCGAAGGATTTGGATTTGGCGCAAAGTTCGCTTCTTGCAGGCTTGCCTGAATCACCAACTACTTTTTCTCCATTTGGCTCGCATCCGGAACTGGCCAAACAACGGCAGTCTTTTATCATAAAAGCAATGCTTGACCAAAATTATATTAAAAAAAATGAAGCTGACAAAGCTTTAAGCGAACCTTTAAAATACGAAAATGTTTTAAGCGGAATAAAAGCTCCGCATTTTGTCTTTTATGTCAAAGATCTTTTATCCAAACTCTATGGCACGGAAATGGTAGAACAGGGAGGACTAAAAGTAATAACCAGCCTTGACTGGTCAATTCAGCAATTTGCCCAAGACGCAGTTGCGACAGAAGTAGCCAAACTTAAATCCTACAATGTTTCCAATGGAGCCTCTCTAGTCACAAATCCGGGAACCGGAGAAATTTTGGCAATGGTCGGAAGTCATGATTATTTTGATGAGAAAAATGACGGAAATGTCAATGTTACCTTAGCCCTTCGACAGCCCGGCTCTTCGATAAAACCTATTAATTATGCTTTGGGGCTGATGAATGGTTATACAGGCGCAACGCCGTTTGCAGATCAAAAAATCTGTTTTCCAAATCCTGGAGGCAAACCCCCATATTGCCCTGTAAATTACGACGGAAAATGGCACGGAGTTTTGCACATGCGTTTTGCTCTGGCAAACTCTGTGAATATACCTGCTGTTAAAATGCTGAAAGTTAACGGGGTTTCAGCAATGATCGCAACTGCCACAGCGATGGGAATAACCACTTTTAATAATACCAGCGATTACGGTTTATCTCTGGCTCTTGGCTCCGGAGAAGTCACGATGCTGGATATGGCAACTGCTTATGGGGTTTTCGCGAACGGCGGATACAGGGTTAATCTAAATCCAATTCTTAAAGTAATAGATAAAAATGGAAAAGAAATAAAATCTTTTAAACCCTTACCCTCACCTATTTTTGGTCAAAAGGTTTTACCTGAAGGAGTTGCTTATATAATCACAAATATTTTATCTGACAATGGTGCAAGAATTATGGCGTTTGGGGAAAATTCTACGCTTCGGATAAAAGATTTTCCTGTTGCTGTCAAAACCGGAACAACTAATGATTTCCGAGATAACTGGACTATCGGCTATACTCCTTCATACGTTGTGGCAGTTTGGGTGGGAAATAATGATAATTCCCAAATGAGCGGTCTTGTTTCCGGAGTCACGGGAGCAGCTCCGATTTGGCATAATATTATGGCTCATCTTATTGGTAACCAAGCTCCTCCCTCTCTGCAGCGACCTCCCAATATTATCCAAAAGCAAATTTGTTCAACTTCCGGATTTCTTCCTCCGCCAGAGGGCACTCCGAACAAATGTCCGACCAGACTTGAGTATTTTATCAAGGGAACCGAGCCAAATCGGGTTGATCCCGGGACACAACTGGTGGCAATTGATAAAACAACCAATGATTTGGCTACCAAAGGCCAAACAGATAATGTTGAACAAAGAGGACAAATCCTTATAACCGATCCAACCGGAGACAGCTATTGCTTGACATGTCCCCACCCCATAGAAACTCCTACTCCTTAAAAATACAACTTCATATAACAGGAGAGTTTATCTCGAAAACCATACTCGCTTCATCTTTAAAGTCATTTAGAGAGGTTTTCCTATATAATTCTAAATAAGCAAAAGGTAAACTTTTATTTTCTTTATAGCCATTCTTTCGAGCATATTTACCCAGTTCTTGCCACAACAGAGATAAAACCGCACCTGACCCTTTATGAATATAACTCAATGTTCTATACGCAGGGATAAATTCTTTTTTAACAACACCATCTGCTTCTTTTTTTAAAATCATTCCATTTCTCTTAATAACTCCAATTTTCATCTTGGCTTTTTTAGGCTGATAATTTCTATCCAAAAAGAGTGTTAGGTAAATTGAATCCTGAGAAATTTTCTTAAAATAAGATTGTAGTTCAAAGCAATAATCTTTTATTTTCGCATAAGAACCTTCTTTTTGTATATAGTAAACAAAAAAAGGTTTAATTGTCTCAAATTTAGGCGCTACTAAAGTACCATTGGAATCCAAATTACTATAAAAGTTGTCAAGATTACTAAGCGCAGTTTGAAGATCATTTATTTCCTGACTAACAACTTCTTTTTTCAGTTTAAATAAATCCTGAAGCGAGTTATTTTTTGCTAAATAAGTTTTAATCTCTTCAATTGAAAATCTTAGTTTTCTTAAAAGCAGAATAACTTGAAAGTCTAATATTTGCTGCGTCTTGTAGTACCTATATCCACTATTGTTTACTTTAAATGGGTGCAAAATTCCCTGATCTGAATACCATGTAATTGTGCGTTTAGTTGTACGTGATAGCTTGGCAAATTGGCCGGCTGTGAGCAAATTTTCTTTCATATTTTGACCTATTGACTACAACGTTACGTTGTACTCTATAGTATATCCCATAGCTTTAAAGAAATCAACTTAAGGAGAGGTATGACAGAAATTAGAGAAAACACTATACAAACAGAACGACAAGATCATCAGAGCTTACTAAAAGATTTATTTAACGCAGTTCGTGAAAAATCCCTACCGTTAGATGAGAAAAACGCACCAATCTATAAAGGCGAACTAATAAATGGCATTCTCACAACTGGCATAATAATAGGTAAATTGCATGCTCGATGGTCTGGAGGTTTTATGGCACAAGGAGGTGGCTATGTATTTCCCCGTGCCGAAATACTTCTACCTAAAGAAAAATCTCCTTATAAAGAATTCTATAACATTTATATAGAAGAGTTTGGCGTAGACCTTTATGCTTGGAAACTGCGTAAGAAAGGTCTTATACCCAAATATACTTATGATTTTTCGTTCGAAGGCGAAGGACAGAAGTATCAAAGATTCTTAAATGAAAATCACGGTAATCATCTTGATTTATCCTCAACGGAAGATGTAAGAAGATTAACAAACAATATTCGGAACTGGAAAAAAGTTTAGTTACTAATAAAAGTGTCAATGCTATATCTAACGATATGCAACAAAAAATACTCAACCATCACCTCAAGTACAGCATGTTTACTTATCCAGGACTTTATGAAAATTATTTCAAATCTCTTCCTGATGATATAAGAAAAATTGGACGCCTCGTACGCTGGTCTATGATCCACAGAACAACTCTTGACTGGAAAAATAAAGGGACTAACTCTGATTTGAAATTTGGAGATGTGACAAAAATCCCCTGGTATAGACAGCCTGAGGATGATAATCTGGTAACCGCAACTTCAATAATTGCCGAACTTTTTAGAAGAGACGTAAGAGGATTCACGGCAAAGAGAAATGTTGAAGACAAAGTTATTCTCACTTGCCGTTATATTGCAATTCTTATGGCATCCATTTTAAAAGCAAAAGGAATACCTATCAGAGTACGTTCCGGATTTGCTGGATATTGGCCATGGACAAAAGTAATTAGCGACCACTGGATTAATCAATATTGGAATAAAGAGAAAAACAGATGGGTAACAATAGATGTCGACGGAAGCTTTCATAATGTCGGATTTGATATGTACGATATTCCCGATGGAAAATTTGACTATTCTGCAAATGCTTGGCTTAACGTACGGCAAGGAAAAGTTAACGGTGAGCATTTTTGGAATGCATCAGATTTTAGCGGGCTTATCGTTATAGCCTGGGAACTTTTCTACGATTTTCATTGTTTGATGAATAATGAAATTTCGTATCTACATCATCCGAAAATCGTAATGCTTGATGAGTTTAAAAAGTTATCGGATAGTAAACTAAAAGAGATAGACCATTTGGCAAAACTTTTGCAAAAGCCTGATGAGAATTTTAATGAATTACAAAAAATCTGGCAAACGAATAAAGAATTTCGCTTACTTAAAGGCGCACTTTTGTAATTCTATATCCGACTTAGACATTTTTCAGCAATTTCCCCTATTCCCAAAATAAGATCCCCATAGTATAATCCCCACAAAGAGTTCTTATGAAAAAAGTCAAAAAGATAAAAGCTATAAAAATTTTTCCTCCGCCTTTTTCTTTAAAGTTTAAATATTTTTCTTTAGGAGTTGCTTTTTCTTTGGTTTTTGTTTTTTTGCCGCTATTATTTATCGCTTTCCTTTCGCAGCTCCCAAATCCAAATATGCTTCGTTTTGGCCAATATCCGCAGGCAACAAAAATATATGACAGAAACAACAAGCTTCTTTTTCAAATATATGCGACTGAAAATAGAACCGCTATTCCTCTTTCATCCATTCCTCAATCTCTACGGGAGGCAACGATTGCCATCGAGGATAAAAATTTCTACTCCAACTCCGGATTTGATTTATCGGCAATTATAAGAGCTGCAGTCACAAATGTATCAGGAAATTCTTTTCAGGGAGGATCAACAATCACCCAGCAGCTTATCAAATCAACGCTTTTGACTCCGCAGCCAACACTGCAGCGGAAAATTAAAGAGATTGTGTTGTCTATTTGGGCTAACAGTATATATAAAAAAGATAAGATTTTGGAGATGTATCTTAATCAAGTTCCATACGGAGGGACTTCTTGGGGAGTTGAAGCAGCTTCTCAAGTTTATTTCGGCAAAAAGGCATCGGATTTGGATTTGGCAGAGAGTGCTTTCTTGGCAGGTTTACCTCAAGCTCCATCAGTCTATTCTCCTTATGGAGAAAACCCAAATCTTTGGAAACAAAGACAAGGAGAGGTTTTAACTCAAATGCTAACTTTGGGTTTCATCAGTAAAGCTGACAAAGAGACTGCGGAGAAAGAAGAACTCTTTTTTAATCCTCCGCAAGTGCCGCTTTATGCACCGCACTTCGTTATGTACATTAAAGATTTGCTGGTGAAAAGATATGGTTTGGCAGCAGTTGAAAAAGGAGGGCTGAATGTAAGAACAAGTCTGGATCTGCAATTGCAGGAACAAACGCAAGATATAGTCAAAGAAGAAGTTCAGAATAGCAACTATCTTAATCTTACTAATGGAGCTGCTCTGATTACTAATCCTAAAAACGGCGATATTTTGGCGATGGTGGGAAGTTGGGATTATGCGGATCCGCAAGGCGGAAATGTAAATGCGACCGTAGCTTTAAGACAGCCCGGATCCTCTATCAAAGTTGTTACTTATGCTGCGGCATTGGCTAATGGTTTTACTTCGGCAACTTTCTTAAATGATTCACCCATAACTTTTAATAGTCCAGGATCCCAAAGTTATACTCCTGTTAATTATGACGGGAAATTCCACGGCTCCGTATCTCTAAGAAGAGCTTTTGCAAATTCTTTTAATATTCCTGCTGTAAAAACTCTTAATAAGATAGGCGTTTCGACCATGATTGATCTTGGCAAAAAAATGGGCATTACTACTTGGAATGACCCAGGCAGTTACGGACTTTCAATTACTTTGGGAGGAGCAGATATCAAAATGATTGATATGGCTGCTGTTTATGGTGTTTTGGCAAATGCAGGAAAAAGAGCTGATATTAACCCGATTTTGAAAATAACCGATCCAACAGGCAATATTCTTGAAGAAAAAGGCAATACTAAAGAGACGCAAGTCATAGATCCGGGAATTGCTTTTATTATTTCCGATATTTTGGCTGATAATACTGCAAGGTCAGAAGAATTTGGCATAAATTCTCCGCTTTTAATACCAAATCGTACAGTTTCTGTTAAAACAGGAACATCCGATGACAAAAGAGATAACTGGACTCTTGGTTATACGCCTTTTTTTGTTGTGGCAGTTTGGGTGGGAAATAATGATAATTCCCCAATGAGTCCGACTCTGGCTTCAGGGATTACAGGAGCAGCTCCGATTTGGAATAGAATTATGACAAGTCTTTTGGTAAATTCTAAAGATGAAAAATTTGCAATGCCTTATGATGTTGTTTCAAAACCCTGCATTGGAAGAATAGAATATTTTATTAAGGGGACGGAAAATTCCGTAAACTGCACTTTTATTCCTCCCAAAATAACTTCCTCCCCAACCCCATAAACCAAATTAGAACAAAAAAACTACAAATTATCCCCTAATATTCTTATACATATAAATGTGGTCTACGTATTTTCCTTTATGAAGACTTCCCTTAGGCAATCTTCCGTATTCTCTAAAACCAAATTCCTCATAGATGCTTTTAGCAAGTATATTATTACCAAAAACTCCCATAGTAACGATACGAAGTTGGGGCATATTTTTCTCCGCTTCCTCCAAAACCAACTGCATGAATTTCTTGCCTATCCCCTCTCCTCGATATTCTTTAGCTATAGATATACCAAATACACCTTCGTGGCTTTCAGTTTTATCTTTCATGTCGATTGATGAAATGCCAATAAGCTTGTTATTGCAAAAAACCAAAAGTTCAACCGATTGTTTCTTAGCTATCTTTTCCAGTTGAGTATTGAGATATTTCGTTTCATTTTTAAGACTTACTTCTTCCCCTTGAAAACGGACAAAGGTTTTTTCTTTTGAAAGAGCATTAATGTAATCGCAAAATATCTGCGCGTCATCTTTTGTAGGATAGCAAATGACGATTTTATTGCCTTTTTTCGATAATCCTTCCCAAACTACTTTTCTGTCCATAAAATGATTATATCAGAAAGAAAAATCCGAGGCTAAAAAGAATTATTGTTTATCTGGCATCAGTAAATATTCTTCAATAATCTTTGTTTTGGAAGGATAACAAACAGCGTTTGTGGTAATCAGAGAGATTTTTTTTACCTCAAAACTCCCTACGTCTATTTCTTTAAGTTCTTTTACCTTTTCCTTAAAGCATGGGTTTGAACTATTGGTAAATCTTGATATCGTTGTACTTCCAATAACTGTATTTTCATTGGCATAAGTTTTATTATCTGGAACACCTGCTTTTTTAAGTTCTTCTCTTAATTCCAAAGCCAAGTTTCCTAGAGTTTCATCCGAAAAAGCAGAGATAGCAAGACTTGTAGGTAATTCAAAAAGTCTTTTAATTTCAAATACAAATGGGCGATATTTAGAAATAACTCTCCTAAAAACTTTCCTCGCTTTTTCTACGTCCTGATTATTAAATAAAGGTGGATTTTCAATCTTACGAATGTTATTTATTGTTATATGAAAAGAGTCTGGAATATAAAAATATTGAATAGGATTTATTTTTCTCAAAGGATTGATAACATTCTCAATGATTCTTTTTTCAAGATTTTGTGGAATAAAAACAACTGAAGTTAAACAAATTCTATTGTCATTTATGTAATCCGAAACAGGCTCTACGGTTGTTGAAAGTGATTCTCCTTTTTTAAAACCCTCTTCAATTTTTTTAGTCAGTTCAAGTTGTTTTGTCTGATAATTATCCACAAGAAAATTGTACCATAAGTAAAATTAGAGGCTATTTTTTCTTTTTCTCCATCCATCTATAAATATTGCCTTTTTCGTAACCCTGTTTTTCGTAGTATTTTTGTAAATTTTTATTTTCCTCTCTTACCAAAATATTGAATTTATCACATCCTCTGAAGACTAATTCTTCTTCGGCTTTTTTCATCAAAGCCTTACCAATGCCTTTATTTCTATATTTCCAAGATACTGCAAGCCTTGAGATAAGTGTCATTCTTCCGTCTTCAGTTATGGAAACCGTTCCGGCAATTTCTTTTCCAGAAATTGCCACGAAAATGGATCTCGGATCTCTTGAAATTTTTCTTTTGATATTTCCGTAGGAATCCGTACCTTCGTAATATATTCCGCCCTCGACATACAGCTTCTTCACCTGATCATAATCGCTGTTTTTATAAGTCCTAATATTAATTTTTGATGTTTTTTGCATGCAAGAGGATTATAGAAAATAAAACCCCCAATTACAAACTGTCTAATTCCAAGTGCTCAATAGAAACTTAACCAAATATTTGTTTTCTACCCAAAAATGCTATTATTAACTAATGTTGGCGAAAGTGAATTCTTCGGCTGTTGTCGGACTTAATGCAGTTCCGGCTGAAGTAGAAATCGATATTGCATCCCAAGGCCTTCCCTCCTTTACAAAGGTAGGAACGCAATCCTAAAATTTGAGCTATTTGCAAATTTATAAAAGTGCTCCCTCTGGTTAACTATGTGGGAAGCTATTATGCTGTGGCAACAAATCCCCCATATTGATATAATCTCTGCAACATGAATATTAATGACGATGAGTTAAGGAAAATTGTTTTGGAAGGCATTGAATCCTCAACAGAAAGCCTTAAGGTTGAGTTTAAAGATTGTCGTAATGGCATATATAAACAGCTTTGGAAACCAATAACAGCATTTTTCAATAGTCCTGGTGGAGGAATCATTATTCTTGGAGTTGAAGAAGATAATCACACTAGAAAAAAAGCTATTGTTGGAAGCTTAAATCTCGACATTCTACAACAAAATATTATTTCATTGATAGAACAGCAGATAATAAATAGGGGTGAGTATCAAATAAAAATATTTACGTGTGAGGGGAAAAAATTACTCGCTATCATTTTAGATGAGGCGTCTAAAGAGAATAAGCCTTGCTATTATTCAGAGTTGGGAATGGACAAAGGAGCATGTGTAAGGGTTGGAAACACCAATCGTCAAATCACGGAGGAAGAGCTACGTTCTTTTTTAAGATATACACCTGCTTATAATTACGATAGACGTATTACCCTAGACTCAACGCTACTTGATTTAAATAATGACAAAATTAATAAATTTCTTAAAAGAAGCGCTGAGCGTACAAGCAGAAATATTAATACTACAGCAACACCTTCCGTATTAAAAAATATAGGAATAATAGCTGAATTTGAAGAAGAATCAGTCCCAACTGTTGCAGGAATGATGATATTTTCTAAATCCCAACCTCAAGATTTTAATGATCTATCTAGATATATTATTAGATGTGTAAGGTATGGGGGAAATTCGGCATCTACTCCCATTATTGATAAATTGGATATTTATGGAACTTTAGATTTGCAAGTCGATGAGGTAATAAAATTTATTAAACGCAACATTAAAATTGAAGCAAGAATAATAGATGCTAAGCGTGTTGAAAAATACGAATTTCCTGACCTTGCCTTAAGAGAAGCTGTCGTAAATGCGCTTGTACATAGAGACTATTCAAATAAAGGAACATATATACAAGTATCTGTATTTGCGAATCGAATTGAAATATCTAATCCTGGAACTCTACCCCCTGGTGTTACTATAGAAAATTTAAAAAATGCTCAGTTTAGTCGTAATGGCGTTATTGCCCAAGTTATGAGAGATATGGATTATATGGAAGAATTTGGTAGAGGCATCGACTTAATTTACTCCCAAATGTTAGAATGGAATCTACCCGAACCACTATTCAAGAATATTTCTAATGTTTTTAAAGTTACCCTATTAGGTAAAACTTTCCAACAGCTAAATGAACGCCAAGTAAAAATATGGGATTTTCTTCAGAACAAAAATCAAATAACAGCTATTATTGCTCATTCCTTATTTCCACAAGTCTCAAGGAAAACCATAAATAGCGATCTTAAAAAAATGCAAGACATGGATTTAATTGATCTTAAGGGATCTGCAAATAATACCTACTATGTTCCTCGATATTAATTAGGAGAGATTGGGAGATAGCTCAATTTTGAGGCTAAAATAGTTAAAATTATCGCCATTCCACATTAGGAGAGTTTGGGAGAGATCGGCTGCTTCCTTTGCCTTTTCGTCTGTATATTCTTTACCGTTAGCTTCTCTTGATAACTTCTTTAAACTATCAATTAATCCTTGAGAAATCATTTAAAAACAATTGTTTTTGATTTCTTCTTTCTTATTTAGTATCCGACTTTCGATATGGCAATAACCCCAGCTATAAAGAAAAATAATCCAAAGAGTAACAATAAAAAAGCTAAGGGATTTGTTATGGTAAGACGAAGAATAAGAATTAGAGTTTTAATAAATGACACATCTAAATCAATTTCTGTTGATCGGCTTTTGCTTCAGCTCTTTTAAATGGATTTACTGTATCTGTTGGCAACTTAACTCCTAATCCATTGAACCAATCTTTTATTGACAATATCTGGATTTTGGGGAATGAGATATTATTAGAATATTTATATTCCCCTGCTAATGCTGTTTCACGCTTCATTTCGGCGGTAGGATCATGTAAAATAACTAAGACTCCCATTGGAGCATCTTCTCTTTCTATGTCTCCTTTTAGTTTTGCAATATCTCCTCTGCCTGTTCCTCCACCCTTTACTTGAATAATTATTTTTTTTAGTTTAGGATTCCTCAAGTCTACTTTTTCATAAAATAAAATCACGCCATCAATTCCCCTATCAGCTCCTTTTCTTAACTCTCCGCTTGGAGGATAAGCCCCTATAAGAGATATTGCCCAATCTTGAAATGCAAATTTATCATTTTGAGCTAATCTAGAAGCACTTTCATAATCCATTGGGATACCATCTGTATGGATTTTAATTCCACTATAGTGATCTTTTAATCTTTGCTCTATTACTTTTATTGCTTGCATACTAATGTCAATTCCTACCCAGTTACGATGAGTTTTTTCAGCTACAGCAACCGTTGTTCCACAACCACAAAATGGATCTAATATCCAATAGCCCTCTTTACTTGATGCTTCTATAATGCGTTCTAGTAGTGCTTCTGGTTTTTGCGTTGGATAACCAAGCTTTTCTTTTGCCATAGGATTTATTGGGAATATATCTGTCCATATATCGGAGACTGGTTTACCCCTACTTTCATCTAGGTATTGCTTTCTATTACTTAGTTGTAATCTATACCGTCTTCCCTTCTCATCTGTATACTTAAATCTCTGCTCCACATACTCTTTTGTATATTCTATATACTGTCTATTGAATAGCTTTTTATCAACATCTTTAACATAAAAAAGAATAATATCGTGATTGGGTACAAATTTGTCCCCGCCTGCCTTACCTCCAGAAGCGGTACCCCTTTCCCAGACTATTTCATTCCTAAAATTTTCTGTTCCAAAGATAACATCGAGAATAATTTTTAGATAATGACTTGCCGTCGAATCGCAATGTAAATATAAAGATCCAGTTGACTTTAAAACTCTATGCAGAGGGATTATTCTTGCTGTCATATTAACGAGGTATGCCATCATCGGATTATGACCGATAAATTCCGTTAGGCTATTTATTAAAATGGCTACTTTTGGATTGTAATTAGTTTTTAATTCTTTAAGCAATTTTACCGTTTCATCTGTCCACTCCCAAGTATCTTCAAATGCATGAATCTGAGCAGAACTATCGACCTTTCCTTCTTTAAATAACACATTGTAATTTTTGTTTGAATTAAAAGGTGGATCAAGATATATTAAATCGAAAAACTCATCGGGGATTTTTTCTTCTAATATTTTGAGATTGTCACCAAAGAAAAGAGTACGATTGCTAATATTCATTAACATTTTAATCTTCTTAATAACCATAACTGCTAGTTAATAAAAAGTCAATACTTTTATATTCAAAATCTTTCCTTTTACGTAATAAACATTTTCTTTCGCTTCTGATACTTTTTTCTTACATGGATAAGGTAACGAAAAAAGACTCTATAATTGGAAAACGTATAAGGAGATTCCGAAGAAAAGCTGAACTAACACAAGAAGAACTTTCTGAAAAAGTAAACGTTAGTACTACTCATGTTGGACTCGTTGAGACTGGATATAGAAGGATGAGCCTTAAAACTTTGCAGAAAGTTGCAAAAATCCTCAAGATAAAAGTAAAAGATCTAATCCCTTATTAATATTTCTTCTTGTTGATATTTAACCTTATTGACATACAATAGAGGCAACAAAAAATTAATATCGTAGAAGAATCTTATTAAGCATATTTCTCAAATAAACATGTTATCATAGATTAATGTTGGCAAAAGTGAATTCTTCTGCTGTTGTTGGGCTTAATGCGGTTCCGGTTGAAGTGGAAATTGATATTGCCTCTCAAGGTCTCCCATCCTTTACCATTGTGGGACTTCCGGACAAGGCAGTGGAAGAATCAAAAGAAAGAGTAAGAAGCGCAATAAAAAATACCGGCTCTGATTTCCCATCCAAAAGAATTACCGTAAATTTAGCTCCTGCAGATTTGCCAAAAGAAGGACCATCCTATGATTTGCCAATTGCCCTGGGAATTCTGATTGCGTCCGGTCAGCTAAAAGAGGATATCGAGGATGCGCTTTTTATGGGAGAGCTGTCTTTGGACGGAAGACTTCGCTATACAAATGGCGTTTTGCCCCAAGCAATTCTTGCAAAAGAAAAGAAATTAAAAAGAATTTTTCTGCCTTTTGTTAATGCCAAAGAAGCTGCAGTTTTGCAAGGAATTAAAATTTATCCTACGTCAACTCTCCTGGAACTTTTTCAGCATTTAACCAAAGTTAAGGAAATAAAACCTCAAAAACATATTCCGCTTGCAGAATATGCCAAAACCGAAAAATTTGATTTCGATATGGAGGACATTAAAGGCCAGGAGAAAGCCAAAAGGGCAATGGAAATTGCAGCAGCAGGAAGCCACAATATTCTGCTCAAAGGTCCTCCCGGAGCTGGAAAAACTTTACTCGCCAGAACTCTTCCTTCAATCTTGCCAAAACTAACTTTCGATGAAGCCTTGGAAGTAACCAAAATTTACAGCATTTCCGGACTTTTGGACAGAGAATCTATCATCACCCAAAGGCCTTTCCGGGCTCCTCACCACACCACTTCCCATATCGGAATTATCGGCGGAGGAACAGTACCAAAACCAGGAGAAATATCTTTGGCGCATAGAGGCGTTTTGTTTTTGGATGAATTTGCGGAATTTCCCAGACACGTTTTGGAAGTCTTAAGACAACCGATGGAAGATGGATTTGTCACTATTTCAAGAGCCCAAGGACGAGTAATGTTTCCTGCCAAATTTATGCTCGTAGCTGCTCAAAATCCCTGTCC
>JBBTZX010000106.1:0-2102 GCA_038061125.1 Patescibacteria group bacterium
AAAATTAATTCTGTTTGAATTGTTTGATAATCTGATTTTGGATCTACACTTCCCTCTCGAACAATGTTTGAATCTTCAAAAGCCCTAACAACATGAGCGATTATCGAAACTTCGCGAATATGAGACAAAAATTTATTTCCCAACCCCGCTCCTTCACTAGCTCCTTTAACAAGTCCTGCAATGTCCACAAAATTGACAATTGCCGGCTTGATGGGAGGTAGTTTTGTCATTTTTTCTTCTTCTTTTGTAATTTCTGCAAGTCTTTCCAAACGCGAGTCTGGAACAGGCACAATTCCAACATTTGGTTCAATAGTTGCGAAAGGATAATTTGCAACATATGCCTGTTGCTTTTTCAAAAGCGCATTAAAAAGTGTCGACTTCCCAACGTTTGGTAAACCAACAATCCCCACCGATAAATTCATATTATTATCCTGAGTGGTTCGACTATCCTCACCATCGAAGGATTAGAAGATTATAGCAAATCACAATACTAGATACCGCTTTTAATGAACCCATCAAAAATCTCTGTCACTTTTATATTTCTCTTATCTAAAAATCCACGAATCCTTTCTTTGTTGGAATAAACAAAAACCATTCTTAAATAATCCTCCTCACCCATATCCTGCCATTCATTATCTACAAAATCTATAACGATGGCATTAATCTTCTCTCCTTTTTTGTACACATTAATAATTTCGGACTCCTCATTTCTAGACTTGTAAAAATTGGTCTGCTGCAAAAATTCAATAAACTGATCGCTGATTGCACTGTAAAAAGTATAACCCTGATAAGTAGATCTCCTTTTTTTAATAATATAATCTGTTATCCAATTCAAACAGAAAGAGGCATTTTCCCTGGTCCAATTCCCTGGATGCCAATAGTAGGCACTCTTCTTAACTATGACCTTTTCATTCTCTGTGCTTTCATAGCCGAATTCAGGAACTAGATTCTTAAATCTATGATATACATAAGGGTTCATTCCTATTTCCAATAGTTCCAAATGCAAGTCATTCAGATCTTTTTTGGGAAAAACATATTTTTCGTGTGCAACTTCTTCAATTTTTTTCCCTTGAGTTATTGCTTTAATAAATCTAGCTCGATCTATCAAATGAGACTCATATCTTCTAAAGAATACAAGACCAACGTTGTAAAGTGTTTCTTTAAATTTGCCTTCATCAATAAGCTTTTCGCACTCATACAATTCTTGCTTAATGTCTTCTTCTTTTATACTACCTATAAGACTAATGTTTTGTATTTTTAGTTTAAAATATTTCGAGATATTAAGGTCAATAAAATCCAGCCATTTCGGAATCAATCTGAGAGTAGTTTGTATATTTGGAAAAATACCTTGATGCTTAATGTTATTTCTTAAGGTATTAAGCTTAACAATATCGCTTTTTGAACCCTCAAGTTTAAATTTTTTTTCTATCTTATCATAGGCACTTAAAAGAAAAATTTCTTTATTACCTTCATGTCTTATGTATTTAAGGGTCATTATTGCACCTAATAAATTGTCTATGGCATCGTGTAGTAAAATCAAGCCAGTTGAAAATTGGAAAATATCATAAGGAGCTTGAAGGTTTCCTTTAGCCTGATTATAAAGTGATTTGACAAAAACCAATCTTTCTAAAATATCTTCTGAAACGATAGATTTATCCATAGATAAAAAAATTTTACGTTGCGGAGGGCGGTGTGGCGGGCAGCGTTCTGCGGGTCTCCTGCGGACTTCGCTTCCAAATCAACTCAATTTGGAAGCTAATTATAGCAGTTTTGTAAGAGAAATTCAATAGCTTTTGAGGATAAACAAGATCTTTTTGATTAGATTGATTTAACAATCTTTTTGAAAACTAAATAATTTTCTTTTGGTAAAAAGCGGTTTTACGATAATCTTCCTGTTCGATTCCTACTAAGGTGAAACCTAATTCTTCATAAATTTTTCTTAATTTCATCATGCTCGCATTAGTATCTACTCGTAAGAGTTTAATGTTATTTTCCAAAGCTTTTTGCGCTGCAAAATCTATCATTAGTTTTGGCAGACCTGTTCCCGCAAAATCTCGATGAACACAAAGATAATGAACGTACAATGCTTTCGGGAACTGATC